>NZ_VDHB01000151.1:0-4079 GCF_006227735.1 Testudinibacter sp. 'clade 2' | reverse complement strand
GGGCGGCACTGGGCGGGGTTATCGGCAGCCAGATCAATAAAAACGATCGGCGCTACTATCGCTAAACCTGTATTTTCAGGCAGCCTGGTTTCAGGCAGCCTGAATTTTCCGGATATATTATGACTTTTACCCCATCAAAAATCATCACCTTGCATGGCTTGCAAAATGACGACAAGCAGTATCGGCAATATATGCAAATGTTAGAGCGATATTTGGACCAATATTTTTAACTCCTTTGACGACAGGATTTAACCCATAGGAAAAATGCCATGAAAAAAATTTTCGCGGCCTTAACAGCCGTCACCCTGCTCGGTTTGGCAGCCTGTGCAGGTTTGGGCAAAGCCATCGAACAAGCGCTTGCCATCACCGATGAAAAAATCACCCAAATCCAAACCGCGGCTCCGCTCGAAAAACAATACAGCCAAATGGGGCGATACGCCGTGGCGTCTGCCAAGTTTGACGCACAAGACAAGGAATTAAAAACCTACACGGTTTATTATCCGCAAACGGGCGGGCATTATCCTTTGATTGTGATGGCAAACGGCTCCGGCACGCCGGTTTCCAAATATGAGCCGGTGTTAAAACATCTGGCCAGCCATGGTTTTGTGGTGATTGGTTCGGAAGAGTTAAGTTCATGGCGCGGTGCGGGCGCGGCCAAGTCTTTAGACTTCGCCCTTGCTCAAAACCGAAACCAAAACAGCGTGTTATTTAATAAAATCCATGCCAATAAAATCGGTGTGTCGGGGCATTCGCAAGGCGGTGCCGGTGCGATTAATTTGGCCATGAAACAGCCGAACAGCCATCTTATCCGTTCGCTCTACACCGCCAGCACCACCCGCGCTGAAGGCGAGATGAACTTGTTTGATTTTGCCCCTTGGCAAGTGGATAAACCGTATTTTGCCGTTACCAGCAATGGCGCGTTTGACAAAACGCCGCACCGATCAGTAAAATGCAAGACAATTTGCGAAAAATGCCGAGTACGAACGCGGTTGTTGCCGAGCGCCAAGGGCTTGACCACGGCGCCATGCTGTATGCCGCCAACGGCTACATGACCGCTTGGTTTTTGTACACGCTGAATAATGATGCCCAAGCCAGACAAGTTTTTGTAGGACAAAACGCCGAACTCTACCGCAATGCCAACTGGCAGAATGTGCGCGTTAAAAACTGATACTAATACGCCATTAGGATAACCTGATGAAACCAATGAAAAAAACCATCACCACCCTAAGCGCCGTCGCCGTGCTGGGCTTGCTCGGTTTGGCAGGCTGCCAAGCCCTCGAACAAGCCTTTGCGGTTAAAGTAGAAAAAATCACCCATGTGCAAACCAACGCCCCGTTGGAAAAGCAATACAGCCAAATGGGGCAATATGCCGTGGCGGTGCAGAAATATCCGGCTGCAAACAAAGCGCAGGATTATTTCACCGTGTATTATCCGCAAACAGGCGGCAACTACCCCTTGATTGTGCTGGCAAACGGCACCGGCATGAAAGTGTCGTCATACGAAGCGGTGTTGCAACACTTGGCGAGCCACGGCTTTGTGGTCATCGGTTCGCAAGAAGGCACATCGTGGACGGGCAGCGGCGTGGCAGGCAGCCTGGATTTTGCCTTGTCGCTGAATCAAAACAAAACCAGCCCGCTTTATCAAAAAATCAACCCGGCTAAAATCGGCGTATCCGGGCATTCGCAAGGCGGCGTCGGCGCCATCAATGCTGCAACCACGCAGGCAAACAGCCGCCTTATCCGCTCGGTCTATACCGCCAGCACCACCCAGCACCGCTTGGCACGGGATTTAGGCTGGGATTACGACATCAGCAAAATCAAGGCGCCCTATTTTGAAACCTCCGGCACCGGCGTTTTTGATGCAGGCAAGCCTGATGAAACCGCAGGCGGCATCGCGCCTTTGAGTTCGCTTAAAAACAACTTCAACAAAATTAACGGCACGGCAGTAATGGCGCAGCGCAAAGGTGAAGACCACGGCTCTATGCTGTATGTGCCAAACGGCTATATGGCGGCATGGTTTTTATACACGCTGAATAACGATTCCCAAGCCAAACAAGTGTTCGTGGGGCAAAATGCCGAAATCAGCCGAAACAGCAATTGGCAGAATGTGCAAAGCAAGAATTTGCGGTAATTATTGATGGTGAATCAAAAGGCCGTCTGAAACCTTATCGGGTGAAAGTGCGGTTTCAGACGGCATTTCGTTCATCTATAGTCGGAGAAATTAGATTCTGATACAAGGCGGCGAGCCGCAGACAGTACAGATAGTACGGCAAGGCGAGCCAACGCCGTAGCAGAAACTAATTTCTTCGACTATATGCGTTGCAGTCATCCTTGGCTGGCGCAATGTTTACTTAAAGAAGGATTGGTGATGAAATTGTTTCACCTTGCTGCCGTCGCGGTGTCGGCGGTTTTATTATCCGCCTGCAACGGCCTGGCCATGCTGCACGACGCGCTGACCGCCCCGGATTTGATGAAAGTGGAAAACTGGCAAGCCGTCGGCACAACCCACCCAAATTTTGCCTATGGCAACCAGCCCGCCCACAAATTTGATTTGTATGTTCCGAAAAACAAAACACGTGCGCATTATGGCTTGGTGGTGTATTTGCACGCCGGCGGTTTTACCACAGGCGATAAGGCCGACGATGCCAAGATTTTGCAATGGTTTGCCTCAAAAGGCTATGTTGCCGCAGGCATCAACTACACCCTGAAAGACAAAGCGAACCCTAGCGCTTCGGTCAAATCCATGTCGGACGAAATCAAAACAGCCATACCGCAAGTAGTCGCCAAAGCCCGCCAACTCGGCTATCCGATCGAAAAAATGGCCATCGGCGGCGGCTCTGCCGGGCATGGGCTGGCGGCGATTTATGCCTACCGCGACGGACGCACCGCCCCTGTACCGATTGCGTTCAGCTTCGGCATGGTCGGCCCGATGAGCTTTGAGACGGATAATGCCAAAGGCGGTGCCGATGCTGCCAAATCGGCCGAATTTTTATCGGTATTATCCGGCGAAAAGATTACCGCCGAGATGATGACAAACGGCACATACAAAGAAATCGTCAAACCGATTGAAGCATATCGTTGGGTCAATGCAGGCAGTCCGCCCGCGCTGATGGCATTCGGGGCAAAAGATTTCATCATGCCGTTCAGCACCAAGCCGATGACCAACGCCCTGCAAGCCAACAACGTACCGCATGACGTATTTATTTTTGAAAAATCAGGGCATACTTTGCTGGGCGAACCGCAAAAACGTGCCGAATACATGCAAAAACTCAATGAGTATTTGGCAACCTATTTGCCTGTGAAATGAAATATATTCAATAATCCCATGTTTTATAATCAAAGGCTGACTGAAAATTTTTCAGGCAGCCTTTAATCATTCTTTATCCTGTGTCGGTTGGTCAGCCCCAACCGCACGGAGTAGCACCGCTTTGTGCCGGGGAAAGGCAGTGCGGATCAATTGCAAAACCGCACTTGATTTTAAAATATCCACTGCGGTTTAGATGAGATGAACAGGCCGTCTGAAAGGCTTTCAGACGGCATGATTAAATAATTGCGGATTATTGCTGCTTGTTATCAAAATAATGGATTAACTGTATGATTTGATTAAGCTCTTTTGCCATCATTGCATTTTCAATCCATTCAAAATGAATTTCGCCTTGTGGATTAACCGGCAATAGGATTTTTTGTTTTTTCAATCTATCCGTTCCCATTTTATAACCGTAACCATATTTTTCTTTTTGCTTCAAGATACATGTTGTTATAAAAAGTGATACATATTTACTCTGATATTTAGGTCTTAATTTTCTTGTGTCGTTACCATATAAAGCGGCATAAGGGTGGTAAAACGCATAGCCAACAGAGCCATTACGATTAACGGAAATACAATCTCTTTCCAGCGTTGCATTCATATTATCAACAAAATAACCAATACCATTATTATTAGCTGTTGCAGTGATATAAGGCGTATTTCCTGCAACACGTTCACGTTCATAAATATCTTGCCCTGAATTAATTTCACATACATCACTGATTTTAAACGGCTTCCATTTTATATTATAATATTCCGTTCCGTTCCGTTCC
>NZ_VDHB01000150.1:0-12581 GCF_006227735.1 Testudinibacter sp. 'clade 2' | reverse complement strand
GTGCTGTGTTGCTAGTATACTTTATTTTGAATATACAAGGGGCGGATTATATATCCGCCCGTTTGCGAAGTTCGACATAAGTACTTAATCTACAAAGGAAAAGACCAGCATCCAGTTCGGGCGGATATATAATCCGCCCCTACTTTTACCATAAATATTGTGCGTTTTCGCCTTTGTCAGCAGCCTGAATTGCACTTTAAAGTGCGGTTTGTTTATTAAAAATCAGCGAATAAGCTTAAAATGCAAA
This sequence comes from Testudinibacter sp. 'clade 2', assembly GCF_006227735.1. Lineage (NCBI taxonomy): Bacteria > Pseudomonadati > Pseudomonadota > Gammaproteobacteria > Pasteurellales > Pasteurellaceae > Testudinibacter > Testudinibacter sp. 'clade 2'. The sequence goes on along the minus strand of NZ_VDHB01000150.1, from coordinate 12,334 downwards.
TTAGTCCACTATTGGAACACTTAATGGAGGCGCTGCGTTGCCTCCCTGGCGTCGGACCTAAATCGGCACAACGTATGGCTTACCATCTATTGCAGCATAATCGCAGTGGCGGTATTAATTTGGCGCAAGCCTTGCAGGAAGCCATGAGCAAGATTGGGCATTGTAGTCAGTGCCGCACCTTTACTGAGGAAGAGTGCTGTGCAATTTGTAAAAATCCTCGGCGTCAGCAGAACCGTCAGTTGTGTGTGGTTGAAATGCCGTCTGATATTCAAGCCCTAGAACTGACCGGACAATATTCCGGCCGCTATTTTGTGCTGATGGGACATCTTTCACCGCTAGATGGCATCGGACCGCGCGATATCGGGCTAGACTTGTTACAGCAGCGCTTGCAACAAGAAAACTTTGAAGAAGTGATTTTGGCAACCAACCCCACGGTAGAAGGTGATGCAACGGCAAATTATATTGCTGAACTTTGCCGACAATATGACATTCATGTCACTCGCATTGCCCACGGTATTCCGGTGGGCGGTGAGCTGGAAAACGTGGACGGTACTACCTTGTCACACTCGTTTTTGGGGCGGCGTTCAGTGAAGTAACTTGCAGATGAACAACAAACGCAAAAATAAAGCAAAATTTATATGAGAGGCTCGATAAGATGAATAATAAAGACTACCTGATTGATATTACTGAACAAAATTTTAATGAAGTGCTTCAGCTTAGCCAGCAGTTTCCATTGGTATTCAGCTTTTATATGCCGGGCGATACCGCCTCAGAAAACTTTACCGCACTTTTAGTGCGTCTGGCGGAGCAGCATAATGGCGCATTTGTATTGGTGAAAGTCAATTGTGAGCAACAACAGACCATTGTGCGTCAATTCCAAATTCAAGCGGTACCGACCACCTATCTGTTTAAAGACGGCGCACCGATAGACGCTTTTCCCGGCGTGCTGCCGGAGGAAGAGCTGAAAACCCGCTTGGCGTTGATTTTACCGCGAGAAGAAGAGATAAAATTTAATCAGGCACTGGACTACCTGCAAGCGGAAGATTACGACCATGCGCTGCCGTTGTTGAAAGAGGCGTGGAGTTTGTCGGATCGTAAAAACAGTGAAATTGCGCTGTTGTATGCCGAAACCTATATCGCAATCAAAAATACCGAAGCCGCACAAGAGATTTTAAACCATATCCCGATTCAAGATCGCGACAGCCGTTGGCAAGGGTTACAGGCGCAAATCGAATTATTGATTCAAGCAGCAGACACACCGGAAATTCAGCAACTGCAACAGGATTTCAGCCGTAATCCAAACCCTGAAATCGCCTTGAAATTGGCGTTGCAACTCCATCAAGCTGGGCGCAACGAAGAGGCGTTAGCGTTACTGTTCGGCTTTTTAAAGCAGGATCTCAGTGTAGCAAACGGCGAGTTGAAACAGCAATATCTCTCGATTCTGGCGGCAATCGGCAACAGCGATCCGGTGACCAACAAATATCGTCGCTTGCTTTACTCCTTGCTGTATTAGGGTTTGGATCCAACACAACCAATGGCAACAAATTCAATGGCGAATTGACGGCTTTTCGCTATAATAATGCCATTCAAAAAGAGAAAATGGAGTCAGAGAATGACAGTTAAACATTGCAAATTATTAATTTTAGGTTCCGGACCGGCGGGCTATACCGCAGCGGTTTATGCCGCACGGGCAAATTTAAATCCGGTGTTGGTGACGGGGCTGCAACAGGGTGGACAGTTGACCACCACCACGGAAATTGAAAACTGGCCGGGGGATTATGGCGACACCACTGGGCCGGAATTGATGCAGCGCATGTTGCAACACGCAGAAAAATTTAATACCGAAATTGTGTTTGACCATATCAATCAGGTGGATTTAAGTGTGCGCCCGTTTAAATTGAGCGGCGATACCCAGAGTTTCACCTGTGATGCGTTGATTATCGCTACCGGCGCTTCGGCCAAATATTTAGGGCTGGAGAGTGAAGAGAGCTATAAAGGGCGTGGTGTTTCCGCTTGTGCCACTTGCGACGGCTTTTTCTATCGCAACAAACCGGTCGCTGTGATTGGTGGCGGCAATACGGCAGTGGAAGAGGCACTGTATCTGGCGAATGTTGCCTCTGAAGTGCATTTGGTGCATCGTCGTGATCAATTCCGCAGTGAGAAAATTTTGTTGGATCGGCTGATGAAACGGGTCGAAGAAGGCAAAATCGTACTGCACACCAAACGCACGTTACAAGAAGTGTTGGGCGATGAAATGGGGGTTACTGGCATTCGTGTGCAGGATACGGAATCGCCTCAGACTGAAGACATCAAATTGGACGGTGTATTTGTAGCAATCGGCCATTCACCGAATACCGCACTTTTCGATGGACAACTGGCGTTGAACAACGGCTATATCGTGGTGAAATCCGGATTAGAAGGTAATGCTACCGCCACTTCTGTTGAGGGTGTCTTTGCTGCCGGTGATGTGATGGATCACAATTATCGCCAAGCGATCACGTCTGCTGGCACCGGATGTATGGCAGCACTGGATGCGGAACGTTATCTGGACGCATTGGAAAATTAATCCGTTTAATCGAGATAGAGCATAGCAGTTGCTATGCTTTTGTTTTTTTAAGGACTTTTGATGAATAAGGCTCGGCAGAAAGTCGTTGCCAAGTGGCTGCGTCAACAACAAAAAATAATTAAAGCTCCGCTGTATTTTAATATCCTACTTGGCTGTTTAAGTGCGGTTTTGTTGATCGGACAAACTTGGTTGCTGGCGATGATCTTGGACGGTTTTATTATTCAACAACAACCACGCCAACAATTTCTCAGTGCATTTATCGGCTTGTTCGGCATTTTTGTGGTTCGAGCGATTATTCTTTATTGGCGTGAACGCTTGGGATTCTATGCCGGGCAGCGTTTGCGTCACACCATTCGTCAGCAAGTGCTGAATAAATTAAGTGCGGTCGGGCCGGTCGCCATGAAAATTTATCCGAGCGGCACTTGGGCTACGATTGTGCTGGAACAAGTGGAAAACTTACACAACTTCTATGCCCGCTATCTTAGTCAACAATTTCTATCACTGTTGATCCCCTTGATTATTCTGATTGCCGTTTTCCCGATCAACTGGGTTAGCGCCTTGATCTTATTGTTTACTGCGCCGTTGATCCCAATCTTTATGGCATTGGTTGGCTTGAAAGCGGCAGAAACCAGCCAACGCAACATTACTATACTAGGACGGTTGAGTGGTCAGTTTTTGGATCGCTTGCGTGGTTTAGAAACCTTGCGCTTGTTTGGGCGCACTGAACAGACGCTACAGAGTATGAATCAGGCTGCCGATGAATTCCGTCGCAGTACCATGGATGTACTGAAAATTGCGTTCTTGTCTTCTGCGGTTTTGGAGTTTTTTACCTCGATTTCCATTGCGATGATGGCAGTCTATTTTGGTTTCAGCTATTTAGGACAAATTAGCTTTGGCAGTGGTGGCGTGATGTTAGCGCTATTTGTTGGTTTTTTCAGCCTAATTTTAGCACCGGAATTTTATCAGCCACTGCGTGATCTCGGCACCTACTATCACGATCGTGCTGCTGCGGTTGCGGCGGCGGATGCGATTGAAGATTTTCTAGCACAAGATTTTTTGACGGTGCAAGCAGAACAAAGCGATAACATTATTACTGATCAAACGGTTAGCATTACGGCACAACAACTACAGATTCTTAGCCCACAGGGGCAACCGTTAAGCCAGCCACTGAATTTCACGCTATCGTCTAAACAAAGCGTGGCGTTGATCGGGCAGAGTGGCGCAGGCAAAAGTTCGTTACTGAATGTATTGCTCGGTTTTTTGCCGTATCGTGGCAGCTTGCAAGTCAACGGCATTGAAATACGTGAGTTGAATCTACAGCAATGGCGACAACAAATTGCCTGGGTCGGACAAAATCCCTTGCTGTTGCCGGGTAGCATTCGGGAAAATTTATTGTTGGGCAATCCCAAAGCCAGTGAGCAGCAGTTGCAACAGGCGCTACAATCTGCTTATGCGCAAGAGTTTACTGATAAATTAGGTTTGGACTATTTGATTCGTGAAGGCGGTTTGGGTCTGTCCGGCGGACAGGCGCAGCGTTTAGCGATTGCCAGAGCGCTATTACGCCATGCTAAATTGCTGCTGCTTGATGAACCAACTGCCAGTTTGGATGCGACCTCTGAAAGTGCGGTTTTGAATACGCTGCAACAGGCCAGCCGTCAGCAAACGACGCTTATGGTGACCCACCGCATTGAAGACTTGCAGCAGTCTGACCAAATTTGGGTGATGCGGCAAGGTGCCATCGTGCAACAGGGAACTTTTGCTGAACTACGCCGGCAAGACGGCTATTTTGCCGAGTTATTAAGTGAACGCCGACAGGCAATTGATTAACGGAGAGATTAAGATGCGTACGCTATTGCCTTTTTTGGCGATGTTTAAATATACCGCTTTCCGATTACTGTTCGGTGTTGTGTTGATGATATGTGGACTGGCGGCAAGTGTCGGCTTGCTGACGCTGTCCGGTTGGTTTTTGGCGGCGGCTTCGCTGGCTGGTGCAAATATTTTATTCAATTTTTTCTACCCGTCTGCCGGTGTGCGTGGTTTGGCCATCGGGCGCACCGCACTTCGGTATTTTGAACGGGTTGTGACCCATGATGCGACCTTTCGGGTGATTGCGCGGCTGAGGACGGCGGTGTTTAAACGCTTGATCCCGCTTTCGCCGGCGGTGTTGGCGCGCTATCGCAACAGCGATTTGCTGAATCGGTTGGTCGCTGATGTAGACACGTTGGATAGTCTGTATTTACGGCTGGTCGCACCGTTTATCAGTGCGGCGATGGTGATTCTGTTTCTGTTTTTAGGACTGAGTCTGATTGATCGCTCGTTGGCATCGTTTCTTGCGCTGACCTTATTTGCACTATTGATTTTAATTCCATTGCTATTTTATCAATTAGGCAAAAAATTTGGCGAGCAACTGGTACAAGAACGTGCGCATTATCGGGTACGTTTTCTCGATTGGCTGCAAAATCAAGCAGAATTATTGTTGTTTAATGTTGAAGCGACACAGCGGCAAAACTTGCAACATAGTGAGCAACAATGGCAGCAGTGGCAAGCCAAAGAAGCAAATTTAAGCGGCTTAGCGGCGGCGTTGTTGTTGCTGGGTAATGGCACGATTTTAGTGGTGATGTTATGGCTGGCCGGTGGAACTGATTTTGCCGATCAAAGCTATTTGCGCTTGGCTAATATTGCACTGTTCACCTTCTCAGCGCTGGCTTCATTTGAGATTTTAATGCCGCTTGGCGCCGCTTTTTTGCGCTTGGGGCAGGTGATCAGTTCCGCAGAGCGTGTGAATGACATCATTCAACAGCAACCGTTGGTGTTATTTGACGGGCAACAGTCAGAATTTGCGGATAACGAAACGTTGTTGGCTGTCGAGAACGTGACTTTTACTTATCCGGAAGCGAGCGAATCGGCAACAGCTCAGCAAAGTGCGGTTTCAGCGGCGGTGTTGCAGGGGATCGATTGGCAGGTGACGGCTGGGGAAAAGATTGCCTTATTGGGAAAAACCGGCAGTGGAAAATCCAGTTTGCTACAACTGTTAGTACGCAATTATGATCCGCAACAAGGCAAAGTGCGGTTAGCAGGGCAAGATCTAAGCTGTTATTCGGAAGCTTTTTTACGACAACAATTCTGTTTTTTAAGCCAGCGGGTGTATGTGTTCAGTGCCACTTTGCGTGATAATTTACAACTGGCAAACGGACAGGCAAGCGCGCAACAAATGCTGACAGTGCTGCATCAAGTTGGCTTGGGGCATTTGAGTGAGCAAAGCGAAGGTCTGAATTTGTGGTTAGGTGATGGCGGGCGTCCGCTTTCAGGTGGCGAGCAGCGCCGTTTGGGATTGGCCAGGGTATTGTTAAACAACAGCCCGATTGTGTTGCTTGATGAACCGACCGAAGGTTTGGATCGTGAAACTGAACGGCAAATTCTGAATTTGATTTTGGCACATTGCCGTGATAAAACCTTGATTATGGTGACGCATCGATTGACGGCGTTGGAGAAATTTGATCGCCTTTGTGTCATTGACAGTGGTCGCTTACAAGAGCAGGGTAGTTATGCGACACTGGCAAATGATTCACACAGTTTGTTCTACCGTTTTTTAAACCGCTTGGCTTAAGGGTAAGAGTATTTATGATGTTAAATAAAAACAACGCACAATCGGTATTGCCGCCGGCGGAAATATTGGCTGAAGTGGTCGCAGAAAGCGTTGAAATGCAGCAACTTTTACGGCAATTAAATCAATTTTCTCGTTCAGATGCGCCACTGTTAATCCAAGGAGAAACCGGCACAGGTAAGGATCTGCTGGCTAAATTGTGTCACCAATGGAGCAAACGCCATGCGGAGAAATTTATTGCAGTCAATTGTGCCGGTTTACCGCCGGAGGCGGCAGAACAAGAGATGTTTGGCGACAGTACGCACGGCAACAGCAGCTGTGGTTTTTTTGAATATGCCAATAACGGCACGGTATTATTGGATTCGATCAATGAACTGTCTTTAAGTTTGCAGGCAAAACTGCTGCGTTTTTTGAACGACGGCAGTTATCGTCGTGTCGGTGAGGAGCAAGAGCATTGCGCCGATGTGCGGGTGATTTGCACTTCGCAGAAACCGTTGGCTTATTATGTAGAAAAAGGCGAATTGCGTGAGGATTTATACCATCGTTTAAACGTGTTGAGCCTGAATATTCCGCCGTTGCGCCAACATAAACAGGACATACCGCACTTGGTGGTGTTTTTTCTGGCGAAAATCTGCCAACAATTACAGATTGCGGTTCCAAATTATGATAACCGCTATTTAGACAGCCTGACCGCTTATCATTGGCCGGGCAATATTCGCGAGTTGTATAATCTGCTGTATCGCAGTGTGATTTCGATGGAAGCCGAGCAACAGTTACCGCTGCCGGATTTCAGCGGCAAAGTGAACAGTGCAGAGTGGGTGCTGAGCGAGTATGAAGGCTTAAGTCTGGAGCAAATTATCAATCAATTTGAATCCGGTGTACTCAAACAATTTTATAATGTTTATCCCAGCACTCGTAAACTGGCAAACCGTTTAGGCATTTCCCACACCACCATTGCCAATAAATTAAAACAGTACGGCATCGGCAAGTAGCAACGATTAACAGCTTTTAGTTCAATTAAAAAACCGTACCGAGCTAGAGGAAGAACCCGGTACGGTTTATTTTGCTAGTGCTGCTATTTTACTTATTTTTTCTTCGCATATTTCAAGGAGTCGATGGCGACTGCCAAGATAATGATGCTACCTTTAATAATATATTGCCAATATGGGTTCACCCCGATATAGGTCAAACCGTAGTTAATCACGGTGAAGATTAACACCCCGGTGACTACGCCGATAACTGTGCCGACACCACCGGCGAACGAGACGCCACCAACCACACAGGCAGCAATGGCATCCAATTCATACATAAAGCCGAGGTTATTGGTGGCACTGCCGATCCGTCCGGCTTCCAACATACCGCCAAAAGCGTAGAACATCCCGGCGATCATATAAATCACCACCAAGTTACGGGTTACGTTCACCCCGGATACCCGAGCGGCTTCCGGATTGCCACCGATAGCGAAAATGTTTTTGCCGAAGCGAGTTTTATTCCACATAATCCAAACTAAGATGGTGGCAAGGATCGCATATATCGTGATATAGGAGAGCCTGAACTGCCCAAACCTGAAATACCCTTGCGCAAAGGCTGAGAAAGTTGGGTTAAAACCGGCGATCGGTGAAGAGCCGACCGCATCGTAGTACAGTGAGTTGATCCCATAAACGATGATCATCGTGCCTAACGTGGCGATAAACGGTGTTACGTTCAAGACTGCAATGATGAAACCGTTCATCAAACCAATAATGGCACCAATTGCACAGACCACCAGAATCACCACCGGAATTGGAATTTCGGTTAAATTCGGGAAGACTCGGTTGACGTTATCCATAGCTTGCAGCAAGGTGGCGGAAACTACCGCCGCCAAGCCGACCTGGCGACCGGCGGATAAATCGGTACCTTGTGTTACCAATAATCCGGCGACCCCAAGGGCGATAATGAGTCTGACCGAAGATTGGGTCAGAATGTTACTGAAGTTGATTAAGCTCAAGAAGCTGGAGTCTTGTGCGATGATAATCGCCAGCAAAATCAGCAGAACGAAGTAAATTGCATTTTGTTTCAGGAAATCAAGAGATTTGTTTCTTCCTAATTCAGCCATGATTTTATCCCTTCTCTTATTTTTATAAACGGTTATAAATATTTAGCGGCAAGCTGTAAAATTTCTTGCTGCGATGTCTCTTTGGTATTGACAGTGCCGGCGAGTTTGCCGTTACTCATCACCATAATCCGGTCAGTGATCCCCAATAGTTCCGGCATTTCGGACGAGATAATGATAATGCCCTTGTCTTTTTTTGCCAGCTCCATAATTAATTGATAAATCTCATATTTTGCGCCAACATCAATACCACGGGTCGGTTCGTCCAACATCAGGATTTCTGGCTGAGTTAATAGCCAACGTCCGATAATCACTTTTTGCTGATTACCGCCGGAAAGTGAGCCGATATTGGTTTTATGCGAAGGCGTTTTCACATTCATCGAATCGATAACCCATTGGGTATCACTTTTCATTTTTGCGTTACTGAGTAAGCCGAATTTTGACATGTAAGCTTTAATATTTGAAATCAAGGAATTAAATTCAATATTTAAATTGGAATAAATCCCTGTTGAACGTCGCTCTTCAGTCACCAAGGCAAAACCGTTATTGATGGCTTCAAGTGCGGTTTTGTTGCGCATCACTTTATCGTGCAGTTTGACCACACCGCTCTTTTTCTCACGGATGCCGAAAATAGTTTCGACAATATCGGTCCGTTTAGCGCCGACCAAGCCTGCAATACCTAAAATTTCGCCTTTATGCAGTTCGAAGCTGACATCTTTAATCGAAGGTTGATTAAGTGCGGTCAGATTCTCGACCGTTAAGATCACCTCTTTCGGCTGATTGATTTTTGGCGGGAAGCGTTGAGTTAGCTCGCGACCGACCATCATGGCAACAATGCCGTCCATGGTGGCGCCTTTGACCGGAATGCTGTTAATCCATTTCCCGTCACGCAGCACGGTCACTTCGTCGCAAATTTTAAAAATTTCGTCCATTTTGTGCGAAATATAAATAATGCCACAGCCTCGTTCTTTCAATTTTGCGATGATTGAAAATAGATGGTTGACCTCTTTTTCCGACAGGGAAGAAGTCGGTTCGTCCATAATCACGATTTTGGCATTATAGGAGAATGCTTTGGCGATTTCGATCATCTGCATTTGGGAAACTGAAAGTTTGCCCACTTTCATTTTGGGATCGATATCGATATCTAATTCTTTAAAAATGGCTTTGGTATCGTTATACATCTTGGTGTGATCGACCAATCCGGCTTTAATCGGATAGCGTCCTAACCACAGGTTATCCATCACACTGCTTTGTTTAACCAGATTAAGCTCCTGGTGTACCATCGAAATGCCGTTTTCCAGCGCCTCTTTTGAGGTTTTAAAATTAATTGGTTTTCCAAGAAAAAGGATTTCGCCCTCATCTTTGGCATAGATCCCGAAAAGGCATTTTAGCAATGTAGATTTTCCGGCACCGTTTTCCCCCATCAGGGCATGAACCGAATGCGAGCGCACTGTCAAATTAGCATTGTCGAGCGCTTTTACGCCAGGGAACGTTTTGCTGACCCCTTTCATTTCCAATAAAATTTGATGTTCAGTTTGCACTGATTCAGTTTGTGTGGATTGTTCTGTACTCATATCCAACCTCAAGCGGCAAGGGGGAGGGTGACCCCTCCCCGGATTACAACGTAGTATTTATTTTAAAAAGTTTTCTAAGTTATCTTTGTCAACACCGACATAAGGAATACGAACTACACGGTTTTCCAGTTTCCAGTTGGTCCCTTCGGTTGCCGCTTTGCCGTTTGCCAGATTATCGGACAATTGAACTACCGCTTTGGCTTGGTTGACACCATCATTCAACACGGTTCCGGCGATGGCTCCGGATTTAATCAATTGCAGCACTTCCGGCAACGCATCTACCCCGAATACCGGCAGATTTTTACCGTGAGATTTCGCCGCTTCCAATGCCCCCATTGCCATACCGTCATTGTTAGAAATAATCATTTCAATGTTATTGGCATGCGGACCGGACAACCAAGCGTCGCTCTTATCTTTTGCCATTGCGGCATCCCACATACCGGTATCGATATACAGTTGCTCGGTTGCAATGCCTTGAGCATTGATCTCTTCAATTACATATTTGGTACGCGCTTCCGCATCCGGGTGCCCTGGTTCGCCTTTCAGCAATACATACTGAATTTTACCGTCTTTATTTAAATCCCAAGCGGCATTGGCTTTCCATTGTTTGGCGATCAAATCGCCTTGAATGACACCGGATTCTTTCGGATCGGTACCCACATAGTAGGATTTGTCATAACTATCAATTGCCGCTTGACCAGGGTCTTTATTGAAGAAAACGATAGGAATATCGTATTCAGACGCTTTTTTGATGATGGTCGGTGCAGCAGCAGGGTCAACCAGATTGATTGCCAACACCTTCACCCCTTTGGAGATCAGAACGTCAACTTGGTCGTTTTGAATAGATTGAGCGTTTTGCGAGTCATTCATCAATAATTCAATGTCTTTCAATGCTTTTGCTTCTTTTTCAATTTCTTGGCGCATTAAAGACATAAAGTTGTCATCATATTTGTAAATGGTTACACCGACACGGTTTGCTGCTTGGGCAGAGGTGGCGGCAATACCAAATCCAACAGCCAGTGCGATTGAAGTTAATACGGTTTTTTTCATGGTGATTCTCTCCATCTTTGTTATATAAAGATAAATGCCATCGGGCAATTTCGGGGTCAATGAATAATTGACGGATCAACTGCAACCGATACTCAGAGTATTATCTGCCTATATGCGATAATGTCGGTTGTAAGGATACGCAAGGAAAAGAAAAAAGTATGTGATCCTATTCACATTATGAAAACGATTACATCATTAAATTAAGAAATATGAGGCTCAGATCACATTTTTTTAACTTAGTTTAAATCGATTTCACCGAAAAACGTTTGACCAAAGTCGGATTAAAAGTGACATTTTCAGGTGAAGCAAGGGCTTTATTGACCAAGCTTAGTGCCAATTCAGCTGCATAAGTTGCCATTAAATCAATGGGATAGCGAATGGTTGTCAACTTAGGTACTAAATAATTGGCCAGAGGCATATCATCAAAACCGATCAGCGAAAACTGTTGCGGCACTTTGATGTTGTTTTCATTCAAAATCGACAAGGCACCGGCTGCCATCGAATCGTTATAACACACTACTGCAGTTAAATTTGAATTATAACTCAACAGTTTAATCATGGTTTCCTCTCCGCCTTGATAGTCCGGAGAAGAGTTGGCAATAGCATGTGGCATGATCGGCAAATCATGATCACTGAGTGCTTTCAAATAGCCACTTTTGCGTTCAATTTCATCATTGATCTGATGGTTAGAACCAATATAACCGATATATTTATGCCCATGATTAATCAGCGTATTGGTCGCCAAATAGGTTCCTTTCTCATTATCAAGTGCGATGCAGCGTTGCTCAAAACCGGGAATCGTGCGGTTGATAATCACCATGCCCGGATGGCGCTGCAAATACTCGCTTAACATCTCGTCACTCAAGGCTTTGGAATGCACAACAAGGGCGTTACAACGTTTTTTTAGCAATAAATCAATAGCCTGTTTCTCTTTTTCCGGATTATGATAGCCTATCCCAATCAAAATATTGCGTTGATGTGCGCTGGCAACCTGATCCACTGCCTTAACTAAAATCGCAAAAAAAGAGTCGGTGACATCGGTCACAACCACACCGATGGTATCACTGCTTTGTGTCGCCAACGCTTGCGCATTGGCATTGGGATAGTAGCCCAGCTCCTCCACCGCCGCCAGCACCGCCAGTCGGGTTTTATCACTGATCGACGGATGGGCATTCAAAACCCGCGAAACTGTCGCCACAGATACATTGGCTAATTTAGCAACGTCACGAATTGTTACCATGATTACAAATCTCCTATAAAACAGGAACAGAAAAGATGAAAGCGTTTTCTATCATAGCGCGATTTTTTATTAAATATGTAAGTACATTGCTAAGTATTTTAAAAATTGTGAGCTAGGTAACGGTTTCTTCATCTTTGCTCTGCAATGGGATTAAAGTAAGTGTATTAAAATATGGCTGATTTATATAGTATACTTATCGGATTTAATA
>NZ_VDHB01000015.1:0-45854 GCF_006227735.1 Testudinibacter sp. 'clade 2' | reverse complement strand
CACCCGTCCGCCGCTCGTCGGCAAAGTAGCAAGCTACTCCCCGTTACCGCTCGACTTGCATGTGTTAAGCCTGCCGCCAGCGTTCAATCTGAGCCATGATCAAACTCTTCAATTCAAGTTCAATCGCTCAATGAATTTCTGACTATAATTTTGAAACTCCAAAAAGTTTCATTATGAATTTACTATCAGCACTCATTAAGACTTTAGTTTATTTTTTACGTCCTACTGAAACTCAGTAAGACTTCACCAATGTCTTGCACAAGTGCCCACACAGATTGTCTGATATATTGTTAAAGAACAGTTTTCCACATTTCCATTTTGAAAAGCGGAAAGGATTGATATTCTACCGAATCCTTATTTTTCGTCAAGAAGTTTTTGCAAACTTTTTGCTAAAATTTTCTGACTTAAACCATGTATTCACATTGTCGTTGTCAGTGGGTGCGCATTATAGGGGGCTTATATTTTTTCGCAAGATCTTTTTTCCGAAAAAGGGATCTTTTTTAAAAAAAGTAACCCACATGGTAACTAATTAAGCAAGTTGTTTATTTTATTCGCTATTTTAGCGCTTTTTATATACCAGCATTTAGTCAAGATATTTTAGTTCACTGAAGCCGTAACGTTGCATCATATTATTAAATCCAAAAATATTTCCGATGGCTGCGGTTGCAAAAATAAGATTTTGCTGATTATGGTTCATTTCTGCCGTTGTAGGATAGGCTTTTTCTTCCAGCAAAAATTTGACCCGCTTCGCAACTGCTTTCCCCGAATCAACAAAATATTTTACATGTGGTAAACAAAGTTTCAGTTCATTTTCTAGTAGGGGGAAATGTGTACAGCCCCAAATCACAGTATCCAACTGTTTCAGTTCAATCCATGGTTTGATGATATTACGCAATTTGCCCAAATCCACCGAATCACCGCGCAATTTGTTTTCAGCCAACTCTACCAATTCGGTAGTGCCTATTTTTTCCACTTGGCAATCTGTGGCATAAGCCTTGATCAACGCTTCGGTATAGGCGCGTTTCACCGTACCTTTGGTTGCCAACAGCCCGATATGTTTAGTTTGTGAAATTTTTGCTGCCGGTTTTATTGCCGGTACGGTGCCGACAATGCTGATATGTGATGGCAAATGCTGGCGTAATGTCGGCAGCACTACAGTACTTGCGGTATTGCAAGCTATCACCACCAAATCTATCGGGTATTGTTCAACCAATTTGCGACAAATTAACAAAGTGCGGTCAATAATCTGCTGTTCGGTTTTTTCTGAGTACGGAAAAAACGCATTATCCAAACAATAAAAATAGTGGTTATTCGGCAGTAATTGCTTGATTTCATGGTAAACCGTCAGTCCGCCGACACCTGAATCAAATACTAAAATAGTGGGTAATTTTGTTGCTTTATTCATGTAAATAACCAAAATCCTTTAAAAACAGCTCTGTCACCAACAATCCCAATGGTGGCTGAATGATATTGGTTTCACCACCGGTTTGGGCGTAAAACAAAGAGCGCCTGGCGGATAAATTTTTGCTTTTGCTCCATTGTAATCCGCTACGCCCGAGCTGTTGCTCGAACAGAAATTCACCTAACGGCTTTGCTCCCAATTGCATTAATTGCGGAAATTGGCGACAAAGCTGCTGTGGAATCACTGTGCGGGCGAACACCCAACGCTGCCGATCACCGTGCAAAAACACTTCACGAATTAAATATGATTGATCTGCCGGCAAAACCGCACTTTCATTTGTTGCTAAATCTTGCTGCCAATTTTGAGATAACAATTCGACCTCAAATTGCTGACACTTTGCTTTCAGTTTTGCCGTCAGCGAATCCGAACACAACAGCCACTCCTGCTCGGCGGTCGTCAATGGTGCGATTAATGCTTCATCTTGCCAGACCGCACTTTGGATGAAAGTGCGGTATTGTTGCACCACATCAAGCATTGCCATACATCGTCCGTTGATCTAACCAGCGCTTAATCAAGCCATCGACGCAGCTCGGATAGTCTTCAATAATTTTACGTGCATTATGTTGCACCAGCGGAATCAGTTTACGATCACGCATTAGGCTGGCAATTTTAAATTCGGCAATTCCGGTCTGTTTCGTGCCTAGCACTTCGCCCGGTCCACGAATCTGCAAATCTTTTTCGGCAATCACAAATCCGTCCTGACTGTCGCGCAACACTTGCAAGCGCTGACGCGAAACCTTGCCGAGCGGCGGTTTATACATCAGCACACAGTAAGAATCGATACTGCCGCGCCCGACCCGACCACGCAATTGGTGCAGTTGCGACAATCCTAAACGTTCGGCATTTTCAATAATCATTAAGCTGGCATTGGGGACATCAACCCCGACTTCAATTACCGTGGTTGCTACCAACAAATTTAGCTCTCCGTCCTTAAACAGCTGCATAATCTGTTGTTTTTCTTGCGGTTTCATTCGCCCATGCACCAATCCGATGGCTAAGTGCGGTAACGCCCGCTGTAGATCCTGCATGATCGCTTCCGCTGCCTGTGCTTCCAACACTTCGGATTCCTCAATCAGGGTACACACCCAATATGCCTGACGGTTTTCATTATGACATGCCTGATCGATACGCTGCACAATTTCATCACGCCGTTCTTCCGATACCACAATCGTTTGGATTGGGGTCCGTCCCGGCGGCAATTCATCAATAATCGAAGTATCCAAATCTGCATAAACCGTCATCGCCAAGGTTCTGGGAATTGGCGTTGCGGTCATAATTAATTGGTGTGGATAGTAACCGTTTTTCAACCCTTTTTCACGCAACATTAGCCGTTGATGCACACCAAACCGGTGTTGTTCGTCGATAATCACCAGAGCCAGGTCGTGAAACTCAACTTCCTCTTGAAATAATGCATGAGTGCCGACAATCATTTTTACGTGACCGCACTTGATCCGCTCCAGCTCAGTTTGCCGCGCTTTGCCTTTGACTTTGCCCGCCAGCCAGCCGACCTCAATTCGCAAAGGTTCAAACCAACTGCGGAAATTTTGCGCATGCTGTTCTGCCAGAATTTCGGTCGGCGCCATCAAAGCCACCTGTTTCTGATTGCCGATTGCCACCAGCGCCGCCAGTGCAGCAACCAGCGTTTTGCCGGATCCAACATCGCCCTGCACCAAGCGCATCATCGGTTCATGTTGCCTTAAATCTTGCTCAATTTCGGCACTCACCCGTTGTTGTGCTGCGGTAGGACTAAATGGCAGCTGCGCTAAAAAATCTTGCAACAAAGCCGCTTTTTGATGCAGGCTGAGCGCCGTTAAACGACGGGTTTCGATGCGGCTTTTTTGTATCGCCAGATTATGCGCCAGCAGCTCTTCATAAATAAGCCGTAATTGTGCCGGATGGTTGCCCTGTTGCAGTTGCTCGGAAGAGATTGTCGGCGGTGGTCGATGCAGAAAAATCAATGCCTCTTTCAGGCTGATTTTATGCGGATTGTATGGCAATGGTAATAATTCGTTGACCGGCGTGCTCTGCAATAATTTTAACGCCTGGTCGGTTAAATTGCGAAGTGCGGTCTGACGCAGCCCTTCGGTAGTCGGGTAAATCGGGGTCAGATTTTCTTCCAACTGCAACGGCTGATCATTACGAATAATTTGATATTGCGGATGATGCATTTCCGCCATAAAACGCCCGCGTTTAATTTCGCCAAAAGCTTTGACCCGAACGCCATTTTGCAGGCTGTTTTTCATACCAGCATTAAAATTAAAAAAGCGTAACCCGATTTTACTGCTGCCGTCCGATAGGGTAACAGTTAAAATCGGACGTTTACCGAAAGTCACCTCACAGCTCTGCACCACGCCTTCGATGGTGGAGTAGCTGTCAGGGCGAATATCGATTAGCGGAGTAATCCGAGTGCGGTCTTCATAACGGCTAGGTAGATGAAACAACAGATCTTGTACATTATTGATATTGATCTTCGCCAATTTGGCGGCAACCACTGCTCCGACACCGGCAAGTGCGGTAAGCGGAATAGCGTCCAGCAGTTGCTCTTTCATATTATGCAGCCTTATTCGTTGATATTGCGAACGATCTCAATCACACCGGAAACCGAACTGAGTTTTTTGATGATACTGTTAAGCTGCGTAAGATTGTGGGTTGCAATCAGTAGTGTGACAAAATAGACGCGCCCCTCACGCTCTTCTGTGACAATACTTTTGATATTACTGCCAGTGGTGGCGATTGCCGACGTCAAATTGGCCAGAATGCCTTGTTTATTCACCACTTCAATCCGCAATTCCGCATCAAATTCCGCCGTATTTTCACTTTTTTCCCACTCGACCGAGGTAAAATGTTCCGGTTGATTTTGGCTCTCACGCACGATATTGGAGCAGGACGCATGGTGTACTACCAAACCTTTGCCGGGACTGACAAAAGCAATAATTGGATCACCCGGCACCGGATGACAACATTTGGCGCAACTGGTCAGCAGACCTTCCGCCCCTTTAATCACCAAGTTATTTGAATCACGTTGATTATTCGGAATGCCGTCGGTATCAATCGCAATCTTTTCGCCGAGTAGCGCATGCGCAATTACCGCACTCATATGATTACCCAGACCAATTTCTGCTAACAAATCATCAAACGTATCCAACTTCATTTCCGCCAGCATGCGTTGCAGTCGCAGCTGATCGATATCATCTAATTTATATGGCGAAAGCGAATGAATTAACTGGCGCTTACCGAGCACTACCGACTCGTCACGGCGCAGGCTTTTCAAAGTCTGACGGATTTTAGAACGCGCCTTGGCTGTAACCACAAAATTCAACCAACCCGCACTTGGACGCGCGGATGGTGCTGTGATCACTTCCACCGTTTGCCCGCTTTCCAGCGGTTGCGACAATGGATAGGGCACGCGATCAACTCGGGCGCCAATGCAGGTTTGACCGATATCAGAATGTACCGCATAAGCAAAATCAATCGCAGTTGCTCCGGTCGGTAACTCGACGATTCGCCCTTTCGGCGTAAACACATAAATTTCGTCCGGGAACATATCCGATTTTACGCTTTCGATAAACTCCAACGAATTACCGGAACTTTGCTGCAATTCAATCAAACTTTGCAGCCAACGTTGGGCGCGAATTTGTGCGGTGGTATTTTTAACTTCGCTGCCTTGTTTATATGCCCAGTGTGCCGCCACCCCCATTTCCGCCATCTGATCCATATCTTCGGTTCGGATCTGCACTTCAACCGGCACGCCGTGTGGCCCGATCATCGAAGTGTGCAACGATTGGTAACCGTTGGCTTTCGGAATCGCAATATAATCTTTCACGCGTCCCGGGCGCGGTTTATACAAACCGTGCATCTGCCCAAGCACACGGTAGCAGGTGTCCACGTCATGCACTATTGATCGAAAGGCATAAATATCCATAATCGAGTGAAAACGCTGCTCTTTTAAGCGCATTTTCTGGTAAATCGAATACAGATGTTTCTCACGCCCGAACACCCGTGCCTGAATACCGACATCGTCCAAGCGTCCTTTAATTTCGTCAGCGATTCGTTGAATCATCTCTTTGCGGTTGCCACGTGCAGCTTGGATCACTTTTTGCAGCACTTGATAACGATTGGGATGCAATGCCTCAAAGCCAAGATCTTCCAATTCGTTTTTAATGTGTTCGATCCCCAAGCGATGTGCCAGCGGGCTGTAGATTTCTAAGGTCTCTTTGGCAATACGTCGCCGCTTGTCGGGACGCAATGATCCCAACGTTCGCATATTGTGAGTGCGGTCGGCGAGTTTGATCAATACCACCCGAATATCTTTAGTCATCGCCAAAATCATTTTGCGGAAATTTTCGGTTTCGGCTTCTTTACGGGTTCTGAATTTCAGTTTATCCAGCTTCGAAACGCCTTCGACAATCTCCGCCACACTACGCCCAAACGATTGAGTTAGTTGCTCTTCAGTGTAAGGCGTATCTTCGATCACATCATGCAGCAACGCCGCCATCACCGCTTCGTGATCCAATTTCATCTCGGCGATAATCGACGCCACCGCCACAGGGTGGGTAATATACGGCTCGCCGCTGGAGCGAGTCACGCCCTCATGGGCATCACGAGCAACAACATATGCCTGCTTGACCAACTCAATCTGTTCCGGCGGCAAATAGCCTTCAATGATGCGATTTAAGCTTTCGAATAGATACAAATGACACCTGCCCGTTAATTAAGGATTAACAAACTGCAATAAACTCTCTTAAAGTGCGGTTGGCGTGGAATCCGACAGTAGCGAAACCGCATGGATTTCAGCTGTTTCTTGTTCCAATTGTTCAAAACGATCTTGTTTGTCCATAATCTCATTATTGATCAAGCCTTTTTCGATTTCTCTCAAGGCAATCACGGTCGGCTTGTCATTTTCAGGCTCAACCAACGGCTCACGCACATTAGACTGTAATTGTCTTGCACGACGGGAAGCCGTCAAAATCAAATCAAAACGGTTACCGATTTTTTCTACTGCATCTTGCACTGTCACTCGTGCCATAATTATTTCTCCACTGATCGAACGCCCTGAATAGTTGCCTGGCGAATTTATTGTTAAAAACGTTATATGATACTAAAGCTGCTATGATTTCGCCAGTAATTGCTGAATTAATAATTGGTGATTTTGCTGCTGCGCTTTCAGGCTGACCTTTTCCGCCAGCAAAATTGCCTTGATCTCTTCGACGGAATCCTCAAAATTATCATTAATAATCAAATAATCATACTCGTGATAATGCTCCATCTCACTAATCGCTTTCGCCATCCGCTCGGCAATCACCGCAGCAGAGTCCTGCCCGCGTCCGACCAAGCGACGTTCCAGCTCTTGCAAAGACGGTGGCAAAATAAAAATACTTTTACAGTCCGGCATTTTTGACCGCACTTGCTGTGCGCCTTGCCAGTCAATGTCTAAAAATACATCAATGCCCTGTGCTAAATTTTGCTCGATCATCGGAATCGATGTGCCGTAGTAGTTGCCGAACACATTGGCGTATTCCAAAAACAGCCCTTGTGTAATCAAGTTTTCAAATTCATCCACACCACTAAAATAATAATGTGTGCCGTGCTGCTCACCGGGGCGTGGTTGGCGGGTGGTATGCGACACCGAAACCCGTGCTTTGCCGGGAGGGAGCTGTTGCAACAACGCTGAAATCAGCGACGACTTTCCCGCGCCACTTGGCGCCGACACGATATAGAGATGACCTTTTTGCATAAATTTCCTTAAAACAAAATCATATCGGAATTATGCCGTGAAATAAGAAAAAAAGCAGTAGAAAAATAACTGGCAAAACAAAAGTGCGGTCTGCCGAACCGCACTTGCTGTGAAAATAGTCAGTGGTGCAATCTTATGATGACGGGGGTTGAATACTGCGGTAATTCAACCACACCATCAAACCGACGATCACCACCCCGATTAAATCGGTGATAGGCTCCGGTACGATCAACATTAAAGATCCCACTGCCAGAATTATCCGCTGCCAGCTTACGATCGGATTTTTGAAATAGCCTTCGACTGCGGCCGATAACCCCAGAACCCCAATGATTCCCGTTGCGACTACACTGACAATCACCCAAATATCCGGCAACGGGAAAGTGCGGGCAGTTACAGCAACATCGGTGACATCAATCATCAGCATATTCGGGTTATACACGAACATAAACGGCACAATAAATCCCGCCAATGCCAAACGCAACGACTGCCAGCCGGTTTTCATCGGATCACCGCCAGCAATCCCGGCACCGGCAAAGGCCGCCAGTGCAACCGGTGGGGTGATATTGGCGAAAATACCAAAATAGAACACAAACATGTGCGCCACCAACACCGGCACATCAAACACTGCCAATGCTGGCGCCGCCATGGTAGCGGTGATGATATAGGCCGGAATCGACGGCAAACCCATGCCCAGTACCATCGATGCCAGCATGGTTAAAATCAGGGTCAGCAATAACGATCCGGCTCCTAAGGTCACAATCGAGGAGGTCATCACCGTGCCGAAGCTGGTCAGATTGACCACACCGATCACAATACCGACCACCGCACAAGCTGCCATCACCGGCAGCGCCTGTTTGGCACCGTCTTCCAGTGCCGCCCAAATATCTTTCAGCCCCATTCGGGTCTCTTGGCGTAACTGGCTGACTAATACGGTAATGCCGATAGTATAGGTCGCTGCATAGCCGATGGGTACCGATTGAATCAGGAAATAGACCAAGGCAAAAATCGGCAGCAACATATGCCCGCGTGCTTTCATCACGGCTTTCAGGCGTGGTAATTGATCTTTGGAAAGTCCTTTCAAATTGCGTTTTCCGGCACGAAAATGCACTTGCGCTATCACCCCGATATAATACAGCAATGCCGGAAATAGGGCCGCTAACGCAATCGTACCGTAACTAACCCCCGTGGTTTCCGCCATAATAAACGCACTCGCCCCCATAATCGGCGGTAAGATTTGTCCGCCGACCGAAGCACTGGCTTCCACCGCCCCGGCAAAGTTTTTGTGATAGCCAATCTTTTTCATCAATGGAATCGTAAACGCCCCGGTGCTGACCACATTCGCCACCGCAGCGCCGTTGATACTGCCCATAAAACCACTGGAAATCACCGCTACTTTTGCCGGTCCACCCTGCTTATCACCGGCAATCGCCAACGCTAAATCGTTAAACAACTGCCCCATACCCGACTTGCCCAAAAACGCCCCGAACAGGATAAACAGGAAAATAAAGGTCACCGAAGCACCGGTAGCCGAAGAGTAAAGCCCCTCCGTTTTCAAATACAATTGCCCGAAAATATCACCGATATCATACGGTCGGGTGAGTAATCTGTCCGGCATAAAACCCATTGAGCTGATGAACGGGTAAAGCAGAAAAATCAACGCAAAAATCACCAGCACCCAACCGGTGATCCGTCGTGCGGCTTCCAGCACTACAATCACGGTCAAAATAGCAAAAATAATATCTTCAGTATTCGGAATACCACCACGCACCGTCATAATTGCTTGATATTGATAAATTAAATATCCTGCTCCGGCTAGTGCCGCAACAAGCCACAGCCATTCATACCACGCCACTTGATCACGACGGCTGTTTTTGCCTGCCGGATAAATCAAAAAAATCAGCGCACATCCGACCGCCACGTGAATTGCACGCTGTAGCAGGGTCGGCATCGGATAAAAGGTGATATACAGATGAAATAAAGAATAAAAAACCGCCAACAGGCTGATAAATTGCTTATTCCAACCGCACTTTAACTGTCGGGTCACCGACTCGCGATCATATTTTTCTAAAATCTGCTGCTCTTTGCTACCTAATGTAGCCGCATTTTGGCTAACTTGCCCAGTCATAACACGACGTCCCCCATAAAAAATCAATAAATGCTATCCGAGAAGGTTCTATCCGAACCACAGTGTAATCCGGAACTAACTGATACAACGGAATATCCTGCCGTTGTGTACTCAGGCTGCCCTGCATATTGTTAGAGACCACCCAATTAATTTCATGCAAATAAATATGCTGTCGATAGCCCACATAGTCATGTGTTGTCGGCAGCAGTTCCCCTTGTGACGGCGTGCCGGCACCAAAGGTTTGGAATAGGGTTTGATCAAGTAAAATTCCCTCACCATCACGCCGATAATGCTCACGCCACCACTGATGCTCCACCGAGTGACGCCAACGCAATTCAAAATCCGGACTGTCCAAATAACATTGCCGCTCAACAGCACTTACCCAAAACACTTTTTTTAGCGGCAAAAAACAGGCAAGTGCGGTCAAGATCAATAACAGAATCTTTGCGCCTTTGCCTGTGATTACGGTCTGCATTAGTGTCTATTTGGCATTCACTTCATCATAGTATTTCTTTGCGCCCGGATGCAGTGGTGCAACCAATCCTTGTTGCGCACTTTGCAAATTGATGTCTTTGGCTGCCTGATGTGCGGTTTGCAATTGCGGCAGGCTCTCAAAAAACGTTTTGGTTAATTTATATACATCCTCTTCGCTCAAATCAGAACGTACCGCCAACGCATTTTTAATCGCTGCGGTTGCAATCGGATCGGTATTGCCATAAGTCCCTGCGGGGATCTCCATTGCATTAAAATACGGTTTTGTTTTGATTACTTCTGCCAAACCATCCGCCGGAATGCTGACAATTTGCAGATCAAAACCTTGTTGCAATTCCATCAAGGAAGAGTTTGGCAGGCCGCTGGTCAAGAATGCCGCATCAATCTTACCGGATTTCAATGCATCCGCCGCTTCGGCATAACCCAGATAATCCACGGTGATATCATTGTAACTAATGCCAAATCCTTCCAACAAATTCCGTGCATTGACCTCCACCCCGGAATTCTGTGCCCCGGTTGCCACACGTTTGCCTTTCAGATCGCTGATGGTTTCAATTCCTGTACGTTTTGAAGTTACAATCTGCACATAGTTCGGGTAAAGTGCGGCAATTTGACTAACATTATCAATTTTATTCGGAAAATTGCCGACACCGTTCACCGCATCACTGAGCACATCGCTCATCAAAAATGCCATTTCCACTTTTTTCTGATTCAGCAAGTTGATGTTCTCAACTGAAGCACCCGTGGTTTGTGTTTTGGAGTTGGTGTTTAAGTCTTTGCTATAAACTTCCGCCAACGTGGTGGCAATAATATTGTAAGGACCTGATGCCCCACCGGTTGCAATCGTGATAAATTTACTCTGCACCCCCGTTGTCTCGGCTGTCGATGGTGCTTGTTTCTCACCACAGGCACTCAACAATAATCCCAATGCTGCCGTTGCGACAAGCATAAATGATGCTTTCATTTTTTTCATAATTTTCCCCTTATCGATAAGATAAAATTTACCCAAAAATAACCGTAAAACCGCTCTTAACCATTCAATATTTTACACCACAACACGAAATGAAGCCGACTTGACAATAACCATTAAGGCTATTGCCTGTCAATCTGTTCGTGACAAGAATTTTATAAAATTCACATTTTTATTACATTTCTAATAAAAAAGCAGTGAATAAAATCCTGTTTTTCTTTAATCATTATCCGGGCTGTTATATGCTATAACCTTATGTTTTATCGGTTATAGAAGGATATGTATGCAATCATTTATCGGAAAATTTTTGAAGCTGGAGTCTGCCGGTGGGATCACACTCTTGGCCACATCAGCATTGGCATTGATTTTTGCCAACAGTTTTTTATCCCCTTATTATTTCGAATTGTTGAATACCCCAGTTGTCGTGCAATTTGGTGAACAAGGCATTGCCAAGCCGTTTTTATTGTGGGTCAACGACGGGCTAATGGCCGTTTTCTTCGTTTTAGTTGGCTTGGAGGTGAAGCGTGAAATTGTTTTAGGTTCGCTTTCTTCCTATCAACAAGCAATTTTACCGGTCTTAGCCGCACTGGGCGGCATGGTTGTCCCGGCGTTAGTGTTTACTTTTTTCAATTTTAATGATCCGGTTGCGATGGAAGGTTGGGCTATTCCAATGGCGACCGATATCGCCTTTGCACTGGGAATTATGGCACTACTAGGCAAACGGGTTCCGCTACCCCTTAAAATATTCTTGCTGGCATTAGCCATTATTGACGACTTAGGGGCGATTATCGTGATCGCATTGTTCTTCGCCCATGGTTTGAGCACCGAAGCGATGCTCGGCGCCGGGCTCTCAGTGATTATTTTAATCATCATGAACAGAATGCGAATCAGTGCGCTGTGCGCCTATCTGTTTGTGGGTATGGTGTTGTGGATTTGCGTACTGAAATCAGGGGTACATGCTACGCTTGCCGGAGTCATTCTCGGTTTCACCATTCCGATTACCGCCAAAGACGGCAGCAGCCCGCTAGAGAGTCTGGAACATGCCCTAAACCCCTGGTCGGCATTTTTTATCCTACCGATTTTTGCCTTCGCTAATGCCGGCGTACCGCTAGGCGGGGTAAATTTGGAAACGCTCGCGGGCGCCTTGCCATTAGGTATCATGCTTGGTTTACTGATCGGCAAGCCGTTGGGCGTGTTTAGTTTCTGCTTTATCGCTATCAAACTGAAAATTGCCAAACTGCCATTATTAGTGAATTTGAAACATATTTTTGCCGTCTCGGTGCTGTGCGGAATCGGCTTTACCATGTCGATGTTCTTATCAGGGCTGGCATTTGAAGAGGCCGGCGAGAGTATCAATACGCTATCACGCATCGGTATTTTGCTAGGCTCAACCATCTCCGCCGTTTTGGGACTGGTTTTGCTGCGTGCCAGCACCAATACCTCAAGTGCGGTTACCCAGAAAAATCTTTAACAGCAATCTAAAAGTAAGGGCGGATTAACTATCCACCCTTTAGACTGCTGACAAAGGTTAAAATACACGATTAATGTTGTAACAGTAGGGGGCGATTATATATCGCCCCGAACCGCACTTTGCATTTTTCCTTTATTGATTAAGCGCTTATACCGCCCTTCTTTGTCTTATTAAATTTCTTTATTCATCAGTATATTACTAAGCATAAACCGGAAAACGTTTACAGATTGCAATCGCTTTTTGTTTAATACCCTCGATAACGGCTTCGTCTTCAATGTTATCCAGCACATCGCACATCCAACCGGCAAGTTCTTTGGCTTCTGCTTCTTTGAAACCACGACGGGTGATGGCAGGCGTACCGACACGGATACCTGACGTGACAAACGGGCTTTTCGGATCATTTGGCACTGCATTTTTGTTGACGGTAATATTGGCACGTCCTAACGCTGCGTCAGCCGCTTTTCCGGTCAAGCCTTTATTCACCAAATCTACCAAGAACAGGTGGTTTTCCGTGCCATTAGATACGATGTTGAAACCACGTTGTTTGAACACCTCCACCATCGCTTGCGCATTTTTCACCACTTGCTGCTGGAAGATTTTGAATTCCGGCTCCATCGCTTCTTTAAAACACACCGCTTTTGCCGCAATCACGTGTACCAATGGGCCGCCTTGACCTGCCGGGAATACCGCACTATTCAGTTTTTTGTACAGCTCTTCATCGCCACCTTTCACCAAAATCAAACCACCACGTGGGCCGGCTAAGGTTTTATGTGTTGTGGTCGTCACAACGTGGGCGTGTTCCATCGGGCTAGGATAGACTCCGGCGGCAATCAAACCGGCAACGTGCGCCATATCCACAAACAGATAAGCCCCGACTTCATCTGCGATTTCACGCATTTTTTTCCAGTCAACCACTTGTGAATACGCCGAAAAACCACCAACGATCATTTTAGGTTTCACCGCCAACGCTTGCGCACGCAACGCATCGTAATCGATAAAACCTTCATCGGTGATACCGTATTGTTCTGCATGATAAATTTTGCCGGAGAAACTGACCGTTGCGCCATGGGTCAAGTGACCACCGTGCGCCAAACTCATCCCTAAAATGGTATCGCCCGGATTTAACAACGCCATATACACTGCGGCATTGGCTTGTGACCCAGAGTGCGGTTGCACGTTAGCATAATCTGCGCCAAACAGCGCTTTGGCACGGTCAATAGCCAGTTGTTCGATAATATCTACGTATTCACAACCACCGTAATAACGCTTGCCCGGATAGCCTTCGGCATATTTATTGGTCAATTGCGAACCTTGCGCTTCCATCACTCGCGGGCTGGCATAGTTTTCTGAAGCGATCAGTTCGATATGCTCATCTTGACGACGATCTTCGTCTTGGATGGCTTGCCATAATACCGGATCATAATCAGCGATATTCATGTCACGTCTTAACATTGTTCTATTCCTCATTTTAGGTGGTCATTTTGGATAGTTGATAACTTACTGCCTAAGTCTAAGACTTTTTAGTATTTCGATACAGCCTTTTTTACAAAAATTGCCGTCGTTAATTTCATAGCCAAGATTAAATTTTTTCATTTTCGCCGTTCAAAAGCGCAATTATTTTCCTTGTTCCCGTGCCACGGCACGATAGCCGATATCACGGCGGTAGAAGCGCCCTGCCCATTGCACTTGTTCCGCCAGTTGCAGCGCTTGTTGCTGTGCAGCGGCAACCGTGTCTCCCAGTGCAGTGACGCACAACACCCGTCCGCCGTTGCTGACCAATTGATCACCTTTTTGCTCAACGCCTGCCAAGAACACTTTTTGTGCGGCAAGTGCGGTTTGCCCTATTCTACTAGATGGAATTCCGCTGATCACATCGCCTTTGCGATAATCGCCCGGATAGCCTTCTGCCGCCAACACGATGCCTAATGCCGCTTGTACGCACCATTCAGACCGCACTTGATCCAACTTACCGTCGCATGCTGCCAAGCACAGTTCGACCAAATCCGATTGCAAACGCATCATAATCGGCTGCGTTTCCGGATCACCAAAGCGGCAGTTGAATTCAATCACTTTCGGTTGTCCGTTCGGCATAATCATCAGACCGGCGTACAAGAAACCGGTGTAAATATTGCCTTCTGCCGCCATACCGTTCACCGTCGGGTAGATCACCTCTTGCATAATCCGTTGGTGAATCTCCGGGGTGACCACCGGCGCCGGCGAATATGCGCCCATGCCGCCGGTGTTTAAACCGCTATCCTTTTCGCCAACCCGTTTGTGATCCTGACTGGTTGCCATCGGTTCAACGTTCTTGCCGTCCACCATCACAATAAAGCTGGCCTCTTCGCCGTCTAAAAACTCTTCAATCACAATCCGATGTCCGGCATTACCAAAGGCATTGCTGGCCAGCATATCCTGAACCGCACTTTCAGCCTCTTCTAAGGTCATTGCCACAATCACGCCTTTGCCTGCCGCCAGCCCATCGGCTTTGATCACAATCGGTGCGCCTTTTTGTTGCAGGTAGGCCAGCGCAGGCTCCACTTCAGTAAAGTTTTGGTATTCTGCGGTCGGAATATTATGCCGTGCGAGAAAATCTTTGGTAAAGGCTTTCGAGCCTTCCAGTTGCGCCGCCGCTTGGGTCGGGCCGAAAATTTTCAATCCGGCGGCACGGAATGCGTCCACCACCCCGATCACTAACGGCGCTTCCGGTCCGACAATCGTCAAACCGATTTCGTTTTTCTGGGCAAATTCGACCAAACCGGCAATATCGGTGACCGCAATCGCGACATTTTCCACCTTAGGCTCAAGTGCGGTGCCCGCATTGCCCGGTGCCACAAAAATTTTCTGCGCCAATGGCGATTGTGATACTTTCCAAGCTAAAGCGTGTTCACGACCGCCATTGCCGATAATTAAAATATTCATTTGAGATCCTTACGCTAAATGGGAAAAACAAAAGTGCGGTCGCCACCGTTGGCTGACCGCACTTTGCAGATTAATGACGGAAATGGCGCATGTTGGTCAGCACCATCGCCATGCCGTGTTCATCGGCAGCGTCGATCACTTCTTGATCGCGCATTGAACCACCGGGATGGATCACACAACTGACCCCTGCCGCAGCTGCCGCATCGATACCATCACGGAACGGAAAGAAAGCGTCGGATGCCATCACCGTGCCTTTGACTTCCAAGCCTTCGTCGGCGGCTTTGATACCGGCGATTTTGGCGGAATAGACCCGGCTCATTTGTCCGGCGCCGATCCCGATCGTTTGGTTATTTTTGGCATAGACAATCGCATTGGATTTAACATATTTCGCCACTTTCCAGCAGAACAACAAATCCCTCAACTCGGCTTCGGTCGGTTGGCGTTTGCTCACCACTTGTAAGTCATTTAATCCCACCATGCCCAAGTCTTTGTCTTGCACCAACAAACCGCCGTTGACCCGTTTAAAGTCCAAGTGCGCTTGCCGCTCGCCCCACTCGCCACAGGCTAAAACACGTACATTCTTTTTGCTTTTCAAAATAGCCTGGGCGTCTCCTGCAACCGACGGTGCGATAATCACTTCGACGAATTGACGATCAATAATAGCTTTAGCCGTTTTTGAATCCAAAGTGCGGTTAAAGGCAATTATGCCGCCAAAGGCGGAGGTCGGATCGGTTTGATAGGCGCGGTCGTAGGCTTGCAGAATATCAGTACCCAAGGCTACACCACACGGATTGGCGTGTTTAACAATCACACACGCCGGTTCAGCGAACTCTTTGACACATTCCAATGCCGCATCGGTGTCGGCAATGTTGTTATACGACAATGCCTTGCCCTGCAACTGTTCTGCAGTGGCAACACTAGCTTCATGCAATTGATTTTCGACATAAAACGCTGCATTTTGATGGCTGTTTTCGCCGTAACGCATGGTTTGTTTACGGGTAAAATTCAGGTTCAATGTGCGTGGGAATTGTCCGCTCGACTGGTTTAATTCCTCTTTTTCTGCACCTTGGTAAGGCTGTACTAACTGACCAAAATAGTTGGCAATCATGCAGTCATATTGCGCAGTATGTTCAAAAGCTTTAATTGCCAGATTAAAACGGGTCTGTGGCGTAAGCGCATTCTGGTTTTCGTCCATCTCTTGCAACACACGCTCATAATCACTGCTATCGACCACAATGGTCACATCTTTATAATTTTTTGCTGCCGAACGCACCATCGCCGGACCACCAATGTCGATATTCTCAACGGCCTCTTCCAAGGTGCAATCGGCACTGGCAACAGTTTGTGCAAACGGATAAAGATTGACCACCACAATATCAATCGTCTGAATACCGTGAATCGTCATCACCGCATCATCAATCCCACGCCGCCCCAAAATACCACCGTGAATTTTCGGGTGCAGGGTTTTCACCCGCCCACTCATCATTTCCGGAAATTGAGTATAGCTCGACACTTCGCTGACTGTCAGCCCTGCATCGCTCAACAATTTGGCGGTTCCGCCAGTGGAAAGCAGCTTAACGCCGCGCTCGACAAGACCTCGAGCAAATTCTACAACGCCAGTTTTGTCAGAGACACTCAACAAGGCTTGGCGAATAGGACGATTAGATTGCATGGTAATTTCCTTTACAGATTAAGATGAAAGTGAGTGAAATTCGAGCACTAATTATAGCCTAATTTACATTTTTTCTGTAGCGGAAAAGTACACTGCAAAGATCATAGGGATAAATTTGGAAGGTTGTTTAGGTGCAAAATAAAATTACTTAACTTGCGCTTAGCCCAAGCCCTAACATCCCCAGCAATAATGGTGAAGTGAACAACCCGATAATGGTAAGAATCCATGCTAAAACACTAACACCAATTCCTGCAATATTTTTATTTTTTACTGCTGTAACTGTTGCAAAGATAGCCACAATTGCGGCTAAAGGTATAAAAATCACACCCAAGAATAAAATTCCCAGAACCGCTAACACACAGGCAATAATGCCTGCAACCATACCTGAATTTGTTTTTTCAATCATATATAACTCCTTAAATCACTTTTGCACCTAAAACAGGTTCAACTATATATTAAACCTAAAATAGGTGCAATGAAAAAATTTAGATCATCAATCCATTCCGAACAGCAGCTATGGCTAAGACAACGCTTTATTGAACAACGTAAAGCGTTAGGTCTATCGCAACGTGCGTTATCAGAACGTTTAGGCGTGATTTATTCATTGATTGGAAAAATTGAAACCGGTGACCGCCGTCTAGATATTTTGGAATTTATTGATTATTGCCAAGCTTTAGAACTAGATCCTGTCGAGTTGCTGCAGCAATTATCACAATAATCTTTATCCAAAATTAAACCGCACTTTGTACGAAATCCAACAGCTGGGGATCGGCGATTCGACGGTAGTCTTCAGTGTTGAGAATAATCGAGCTTTCCAGCGTGCCGGCGTTAAATGCCAGCTCGCTATAACGCTCAAACAAGCTGCGGTCGGCAACCAGTTTTAATTCCGGGTGAAAGCTGAAGGGGGGAATCGCACCAAAGACACAATCGGTCAGTTCGCTAACTTCTTTCGGGCTGGCAAGTGCCGCACGCGAACCACCAAGTGCGGTTGCCAAGCGAGATAAATCCGCCTGCTTATCCGCCGGTAAAATGGCTAAAACCCACTGCTTTGTACCTTGCCCTTTCACCACACACAATAACGCTTTTGCGCCTTGTCCTAATTCAGTACCACGCACCTTGGCGACCTCTCCCGACTTGCCACAGGCTGGGTGCTCAACCACGCGATAACGTGCTTGTTGTTGATCCAGAAGTGCAGTCAGTTGTTGAAAAGTGGCTAATGACATATTCTCTCTCCATCGTTGCAATTCAGTTGCTGACCTGACTATAACAAAAAACCCGCTCGGCGTTAACCGAACGGGTGGCTTGAACATCAACAAGCAATTATTTTTTATAAATTTTATTGTCCAATGCTAATGCGCCCGGGCCGGCAAACACAAAGTACAAAAACACTAGCGAATACAATGCCGCTAATTCACCTTGATTCAACAACGGCATCAAAATATTGCCTGCGGCACCGTGCACCATGAAATAGGCTACTGCCATTTGGCCGGACAGCAAGAATGCCACCGGGCGAGTGAACAGTCCCAACGCCAACAAAATGCCACCACCGATTTCCAACACCCCGGCCAAACCATATTGGGAAAACAGCGCCACGCCGCCGTTACCGCCGGTCATCGAAACCGGATATTCGAAAAACTTCGCCGTACCGTGCCAAATAAATATATAGGCGGCGATAATGCGTAATAGTGCCAAAGCGTATGGCGCGAATGAATTTAATTTGTTGTTCATAAATTTCTCTCTGATAAACGTTAAAATGTAAAAAGGGTGTTACTAGCAAAAGTGCGGTCATTATAGTTTTCCAAATGAATCAAACAACCCAAGAAAAAGAAACGTATTATCAACCCAAAAGAAATCATCCGATGTGACACTGCTGCAAAACCCCCTTTTTACATAATAGGGGATGTTGAGCTTTGTTTATCGCAATTGTCGCTGAAATTATTGCGACCTCGATGCTGAAAGCCTCACAGCAATTCACTCATTTCGCGCCGAGCATGATCGTGGCGATCAACCTTTTTTCGAAAACAGTGAGGCATTAAAAGATAAAAATCGGCATCTTAGCGGTGCCGATGATAGCGCAAAGTGCGGTCAGACTTAGCCGTAAGTACAGAAATAGGCGGTTTCGACTGCGACTTTCAGATCAAACGATTGGTTGGAATCGACGGTAAAGGTTTCCCCGGCTGTGAACGTTTGCCATTCATCGCTTTGCGGCAGTTTGACGGTTAGGGCGCCGCTGATCACTGTCACGGTTTCAAACTGGCTGGTGCCGAAGGTGTATTCACCGACCGCCATCACCCCGACCGTTGCCGGTAAGGTTTCAGTTTGCAACCCGATTGAGGCTACTTTGCCGTCGAAATATTGATTGATTTTTAACATATTGCTTTCCTTTTGTTGATAAATGATATTTAGCATTCTATGTGATAACTTAATTAAAAATCAATAATCTTTTTAATTTTCAAGATAAAAACTAAATTTAAGCACAAAGTGCGCTATAAACCGCACTTTGACATCAACTTGATATTAGCCGACTTGAACGCAGGTCATATCCAACGAACCGCCAACAAAATCGGTATTGAAAATATTCAGCTTGTCGTCAGGATCTTGCAGCGCCAAAATATACAGCAACGGCAGATAGTGCTCCGGTGTCGGAATGGCTTTTTGCACGTCTTCGCCTAACGAGCGGTAGTTCGCCAATGAATCCAAATCACCTAAACGAATCAAATCCAACAGCGTTTGTTGTGCGCTGTGTGCCCAGTCATAGCCGAACAGTTGATCCGGGCGCTGCCAGTCGATTAGGCGCAAATTGTGGATCAAATTGCCGCTGCCTAGAATCAACACTCCCTGTTCCCGCAGCGGTTTTAGCTGTCGTGCCAGTTCGAGATGCTGCTGCATTGTCAAACGTCTGCCCAAACTGAGTTGCACCACCGGAATGTCCGCCGCCGGATACATCTGTTTCAACACCGCCCAAGTGCCGTGATCCAAGCCTTGTTCCATATCAAGACTGATATTCGGGTTGTCCACCAAATCTTTCACTTGTGCCGCCAACGCCGGAGCGCCCGGCACCGGATATTGCACTTGATACAGCGCCTCCGGAAAACCGTAAAAATCATAGATCAGCTCTGGATTGGGGGCAGCGGTTTCTGCCACCCCCATCGAGATCCAGTGGGCAGAGATCACCAAA
Organism: Testudinibacter sp. 'clade 2'; assembly: GCF_006227735.1. NCBI lineage: Bacteria > Pseudomonadati > Pseudomonadota > Gammaproteobacteria > Pasteurellales > Pasteurellaceae > Testudinibacter > Testudinibacter sp. 'clade 2'. The sequence continues at coordinate 25,831 of NZ_VDHB01000015.1, read as the reverse complement.
ATCGCTTTCGGTTTCGGCATTGCCTGTGCCGCTTGACGCCATTTCGGGGTGAATGGGTTGTCTTGAATCGCCAACATGGGCGAACCGTGACCGATAAAAATCGCCGGCATTTTGTTGTTCATATTAACTCCTTGTGAATTTGTATCTTTGAAGTATATGAATCAACCAATAGGAAATAAAGTGCGGTTTTGTTGATGGATGATTTTCTATCGGGAAATAATAGATAATGTCATTGTTTACGCTATGGATATTTTTTCAGACTGTGTAACACGGTCAAAATGAATACGTTATTTTCCACCTCATTGTATTCATAAACAATCCGATAGCGTTGACAAAAAGCGTATCGGCTACCGTCAGACTGCACTTTATAGGCTTTCGGGAATTCTGAAATAAAATCAAATTTTTCAAAAAAAAGTGACCGTAATTTTGCAACACTTCGAGCAGAATTGGTATATTCACCAACGCTAGTGAGAATATCCTCTAATTCAGTTAATGCTCGAACAGAAAAATTAAGCGAACGCTTTGATATTTTGTTCAAACTCTACTTCCTCGTTCGCAATCCGTTCAACAATCTCAAGTGTTAGTAATTCTGCCTCTTCAAGTGTAACAATACGACCAGCTGCAATATCCGCCCGCCCCGCTGCAATGTTTTCAGCCAGATATTCATCATATCCTTTTTCTTTTATCAGCATACAAGCCTCCGTTTTTAATTATAGTAACTGTGTTGCCACAGAAACACAGTTACTATTCATTTTATTTCCAATATTAATCAGTGACTACACTTCATAAGTCGTAGAAGCGATATCACCGCCTTTGCCGGTCCAGTTAGTGTGGAAAAACTCGCCGCGTGGTCGGTCGGTGCGTTCGTAAGTGTGCGCGCCGAAGTAGTCACGCTGCGCTTGTAGCAGGTTGGCCGGCAAACGGGCGCTGGTGTAACCGTCTAAGAACGTGATGGCGGACGCCATGCACGGCATTGGCAAGCCGATTTCAATCGATTTCGCCACCACTTTACGCCATTCCGGCAGCGCATTTTCCAAAATGGTTTTGAAATAGCGGTCGGCACCCAAGAATTGCAGATTCGGATTAGTCTCGTAAGCATCACGGATATTGCCCAAGAACGCACTGCGGATAATACAGCCCTCGCGCCATAAAAGTGCGGTGTTGCCGTAGTTCAGATCCCAATGGTTGTTTTCTGACGCTTCACGAATCAGCATAAAGCCTTGCGCATAAGAGATGATTTTTGAAGCCAGCAGCGCTTTGCGTACCGCTTCGATCCATTGCGCTTTGTCGCCTGTAACCGTGCCGATCTGCTTATTGAACAACGCTTGGTTTTCTACCCGCTGTTCTTTAAAGGCAGAAACACAGCGGGCAAATACCGCTTCGCTGATCAAGGTCAACGGAATGCCTAAGTCCAATGCGTTGATGCCGGTCCATTTGCCGGTGCCTTTTTGCCCGGCAGTATCCAGAATTTTTTCTACCAACGGTTCGCCGTTTTCATCACGATAACCGAGAATATCGGCAGTGATTTCGATCAGGTAGCTGTCCAATTCGGTTTTGTTCCACTCACTGAACACCTGATGCAATTCGTCATAACTTAAGCCCAGCCCTTCTTTCAAGAATTGGTAGGCTTCGCAAATCAACTGCATATCGCCGTATTCGATACCGTTGTGTACCATTTTCACAAAATGCCCGGCGCCTTCTTTACCGACCCAGTCACAGCATGGCTCACCGTCTTTGGTTTTGGCGGAAATCGCTTGCAGGATTGGTTTCACATACGGCCACGCTTCGGCATTGCCGCCCGGCATGATGGACGGTCCGAAACGCGCGCCTTCTTCGCCGCCGGATACGCCGGCGCCGATAAAGCGAATGCCTTTTGCCGCTAAATCTTTTACGCGGCGGTTGGTGTCCGGATAATTGGAGTTGCCGCCGTCAATGATGATATCGCCCTGCTCCAAGTGCGGTAACAGGCTGTCGATAAATTGATCGACCACTTCACCGGCACGCACCATCAACATCACTTTACGCGGTTTTTCCAGTTTATCGGCTAAATCCTGCAATGAATAAGCGCCGATAATATTGGTGCCTTTTGCCGCCCCTTGCAAAAATTCGTCCACTTTGCTGGTGGTGCGGTTGTAAGCCACCACCTTGAAGCCGTGGTCGTTCATATTCAGAATCAGATTTTGCCCCATGACCGCAAGTCCGATTACACCGATATCACCTTTCATGTTTGTTTCCTTTTAGTTTGCTAAAATTGTTGATTAATATGTTATACCGCACTTTGTAAATGGGTAGATGCAATCCACCCCTACCATCATTTCAATATATCTCGGTTAAATTACTGCAACTGCGACGCCGCATCGGCATCTAAATACCATTCGGTATTGCCGTTATTCGCCTTGATCCGTGCCGCTGGATAGGGCAACTCGTTCTCGCCTGCCTGTTGAATTTCATGCAACAGATCAGCTTTACTGGCGCCGGTGACCAAATAGGTCAGGCGTTTCGCATTTTCGATAAGGTAAGCAGATTTGGACACCCGTAGTTGGCCCGATTGCGGCTGCTTCGCCACGATGGTCAACGTTGTTGTGGCAAAATCCACTTGCAGCGGAAACAGTGAGGCGGTGTGACCGTCCGGCCCCATACCTAAAATAATCCAATCAAACTCCGGCACACCAGCACTGTTTTTTGGCACGACGGCCAACATTTCAGCGGCAAAGCGTTTGGCTTCGGCTTCCGGCTCGTCTTCGCCACGAATGCGGTGGATATTCTCCGCCGGAATCTGAATATGATCGAACAGTAAACGCTGCACTTCACCGTAGTTGCTCTCTTCATCATCCGGCGCAACGCAACGTTCGTCACCCCACCAGAAATGCAGGTTTTGCCAATTAATTTTGTCGGCATACTGTTCTGCCAGCGTTTTAAACAACAACTTCGGGGTGCTGCCGCCGGACAGCGAAATATGCACCGGCTTGGCTTGTTGACTATAGGTTAAAAATGCTTCGGCTATCTTCTCTACCGCACTTTGTGCGTCTGCAAAAGTAATATAATTCATGTTATAACTCACAATATTCCGTATTCGTTAAATTTTTACACGGGAAACGCCAACTGCGGTTTTTGGATTCCATCATAAAATCTGCTTCTTGTGGCCCCCAAGTTCCGCTGGCGTATCCATATAGTTTTGGGTTATTGGCTTTATAATCCAATATCGGTTGGACAAATTTCCAACAGGCTCGTACCGCATCACTGCGAGAAAACAGGGTTGCATCTCCCAACAGTGAATCCAGCAGCAAGCGTTCGTAAGCATCCAGAATATTCTTATCCGCCAAGTCCTGATAATGAAAATCCATCGATACCTCTTTGGCTTCAAATCCGGAACCCGGATTTTTCAAGCCGAAACTCATCACGATTCCTTCATTCGGTTGAATGCGGATAATCAATTTATTCTCCGGTGCATTGGTGCTGAATACCGGATGTGGGGTTTTCTTAAAGTGAATGACGACTTCAGTCACCCGAGTCGGCAGCCGTTTGCCGGTGCGGATATAAAACGGCACGCCGCTCCAACGCCAGTTGTCGATCTTCAATTTCAGTGCCATATAGGTTTCGGTGCGCGATTGCGGATCAACGCCTTTTTCTTCGCGATAACCGTTCTGGTATTCGCCACGCACTTTAGCACCGGTATATTGCCCCAGCACCAGATATTTTTCCAAGTCTTCATCACTCAGCGGATGCAGGCTCTGCAGCACTTTCACCACTTCATTACGCATCGCATCAGCATTGATCACCGCCGGTGATTCCATCGCGATCATCGCCAACACTTGCAGCAAATGGTTTTGGAACATATCGCGCATTGCGCCGGAGCCGTCGTAATAGCCGCCGCGTTCTTCCACACCAAGCGATTCTGCCCCGGTAATTTCCACATAATCGATGTAATTACGATTCCACAGCGGCTCAAACAAACCATTAGAAAAGCGCAGCACTAAAATATTCTGTACGGTTTCTTTGCCTAAATAATGGTCGATCCGATAGATTTGCGATTCGTCAAAATCCTCATGCAGTTTGCTGTCGAGGCTGATTGCCGATGCCAAATCGTAGCCGAACGGTTTTTCCACCACTAGGCGTTTCCAACCGTGATTCTGGTGGTTCAGCCCATGCGCCGCCAGACATGCCGGGATCACCGGATACAGGCTCGGTGGCGTGGAAAGATAGAACAGCGTGTTGCCGCCGGTATGGTGCGCTTGCTCCAACTGCTGCAACCGCACTTTGACTTTGGCATAATCGGCTTCGTTCGAGGTATCAATCGCTTGGTAATAAACATGCGAAAAAAACTCATCCATCTCAGCCGCTGCAATGTTTTCGCTCTTTGCCAAAATTTCACTCAATTTTTCACGATATTGTGCGTCACTGTATTCGGTTCTGCTCACGCCTAAAATCGCAAAATCATCTGCTAGACGACCATTTTTAAACAAATGATATAAGGCAGGAATCAATTTACGGTGGGTCAAATCTCCCGAAGCGCCAAAAATAACAAGGCTGTTGTTGTCCGGTTTTTTCATTTTTTATCCTTTCAGGTCCACGACCTTTTTGATCAGCAATCATTGCAGTCTAATAAGATGAATTCTTGCCGTCAATCGCTTATTATACGCTTATCGTCTATTTTAGGCTCAGCATTTGATCATTTACGGTTTATTACACTGTTTTTCTGCATTCGGTTTAAGATGCTGTTGAAAACGCACCACCTTTCGCCACGGAAACGCCGCATTGCCTAGCATAATAAAATCAGGATTGATCAAGGTATTGCGCCGATTATAGCTCAGAGGTTCGCCGTATAAATCCACGATTTTGCCGCCGGTTTCACGCAAGATACATTCAACCGCAGCGGTGTCCCACTCACCGGTTTTGCCCAAACGAATATAACAATCGCTACGTCCTTCCGCCACCAGCGCACCTTTTAGACCACTGGATCCGTAACGCAACAGTTGGTATTCAAACTGATCTCGAAAACACGCCAACACCTGATCTTGCGCCACATTCTGTCCAACAACGATTCGAATCACTTCATCACTTGGGGGGCAAGTTTGTAAACGACTAATCACGCCGTTTTGCTGCTTATAGGCGCCAAATTTATCCATTGCGTAAAATGCCAATCTTGGCACCGGGGAATAGACAATGCCCAACGTTGGCTGATGATCTTGCACCAAGGCGACCAGTACTGAAAATTGATCGGTCTTTTGCAAAAACTGTTGTGTGCCGTCCAACGGATCGACCAACCAATATTGTTGCCAATGGCGACGCTCGCTGAACTCAATGGTTTGACTCTCTTCCGACAGCACCGGCACACCGGGTGTCAACGCTTGCAATTCATCCACCAAAAAACGACTGGCTGCCAAATCTGCGGCGGTAACCGGCGTATTGTCCTGCTTCAATTCACTGTCGATATCCTGATAATAAAAAGTCAACAGCAGCTCGCCTGCCCGTTTGGCAATCGACAAGGCGGCGTTCAGCAGTTCGTTGGTCAAGATAATTTTATTCATAACAACCGCCGTTTATGCTTCTGATTGCGCCGCTAGATGATCGCGCAGCAGGTAAAGTGCGGTCAGATTACGCGCCTCACAAAAATCCTGTTGAGACAACAGCTGATCCAACTCACTGAGCGGATACGCCACCAGCTCCAGCGGCTCCGGCTCGTCGCCGACCAAGCACGATGGCGTTAACTGTTCGGCAAGAAAAATGTGCATCGGGTTATGCATAAAACCAGGGGAGGTGATCACGGTGCGCAGTAGTGTCAATTTATCGGCTTTGAAGCCAATCTCTTCCTGCAATTCACGGTTGGCGCTTTGTTGCGGCGTTTCGCCCGGATCCATCAGCCCTTTGGCAAAACCCAGTTCATAACGTTCGGTACCGACCGCATACTCTCGTACCAATAATAAGTTGTCTTGGTGAATTGCCATCACCAAGACCGCACTTCGCTGGCTGGGTTTAAAACGTTCGAATGTTCGCCGCTCACCGTTGGCAAATTCCAAGTCTACCGCTTGGATTTCAAAAATTTTTGATTTGGCAGCAACAGAGAGAGAAAGGATTTTGGGTTTTTGCCGAGTTTCACACATGCTGGCTCCTGCGGATTAACTATAAATCCCGGTAACAATAGCATATAATCAGGCTTCGTGACCAGAAGATGTTGATAGCGACAGCATCATTTTGGAGTATTTCCGCTGCACTTTCACGACAGCGTGCGGTCACATTGTCCGTGGCATTTAGCGGCCAATAACCCATGATAACAAAAACCATAAACAAGGATTAAGCGTGAAAATCATCGATTGGGACAACATCGATACCATATTATTTGACCTGGACGGCACCTTGATCGACCTGCATTTAGATGCCTATTTTTGGAAACAGCTGGTGCCGCAAACCTATGCCGACAAAGAGGGCTTGGACGCACAAACTTGCCACGCCCGGATTCAACAGCTTTACCGCGATATTGAACACAGTATGCAGTGGTACGATATCGATCATTGGGCGAAAACATTGGATTTGCCGATTCGCGAAATGCAGCGGCAGCACGCTCTCAATACCCAAGTGCGTTCGGGTGTTTACCCGCTGTTGGAATCACTACAAAAATTAGACAAGCAATTGATTTTATTGACAGATTCACATCCTTTTAGCCTGCAGGTAAAAATGGACAACTGCAATCTGAGCGGTTACTTCGAGCAACTACTCTCGTCTCACCAATTCCAAAGACCAAAAATGCACAGCGCACTGTGGCAATCGGTGTATCAACACTGTCAGCTCAATCCCGACCGCACTTTGTTAATTGACGATATGGAGCCGGTGTTAGATCAGGCTAAAAGCAATCAAATGGCGTACACGTTAGGCATCACAACACCCGACTCGCAACAACCGCCAAAGCAATTTAACAACCACCCAAGTATCGCCGATTTTCAGACTTTATTAGGCTCGTTATCAGGATAAAAAATGGAACAGGTCAGATTGGACAAATGGCTGTGGGCAGCCCGTTTTTATAAAACCCGCTCGATTGCCCGCGAGATGATCGACGGCGGCAAGGTGCATTATAACGGACAGCGAAGCAAACCCAGCAAAATCGTCGAAATCGGTGCAATGCTGAAGTTGCGTCAAGGCAGTGATGAAAAAGAGGTGGAAATTCTAGCCATCTCCGACAAACGCAACGGCGCAGCACAGGCACAGTTGCTGTATCAAGAAACCACCGCCAGCATCACCAAACGCGAACAAATCGCCGCCGCCCGCAAAGCCAACGCCCTTTCAATGCCCAACCCCGAACGGCGCCCGAATAAAAAAGAACGACGCGATCTGATTCGGTTTAAGTATCAAGAGTAGCCAATTCTTGCTTGAGTGTAATGCTATTTTGCATTACAATTTATGCTGATAATAAAACGAAAGGAGCTAATATGGCAACGTTAAATATCCGTTTAGATGATCAGTTGAAGCAAGATGCCTACCACGCATTACAAAAAATGAATATGACTCCGACCGAAGCCGTTCGAATCTTGTTTCAATATGTAGCACAAAATGAAAAATTTCCCATTCAGACCGTTATGCTCAACGACGAGGATTTAGCATTACTTGAAACCGTACGCTATCGACTAAATAATCCTGAGCAAGGTATCAAGGTAACTTTAGATGAGCTATGAACTGGTTTTTGATCCAAGAGCATTAAAAGAGTGGCGAAAATTAGGGGAAACAATCAAAGTTCAACTTAAAAAGAAACTTTTTGAAGTCCTAAAAAATCCTAAAATTGAAGCCAATCGATTACGGGAATTTCCAAATTGTTACAAAATTAAATTACGCACTTCTGGGTATCGCTTGATCTATCAAGTACAAGATGAAAAAGTAACAGTTTTTGTGATTGCTATTGGTCAGCGTGACAGTGAGAAAGTCTATAAAAATACGCAAAAACGAATCGGCACATATTAGACTAGGAAATGAGATCAACCCATTATTTGTTCCCCTTGCAAATCCACAAAACACCCATATATACAAGCCAAACATAAATACATCACAATGGACAAAATATGACCGAATTTAACGCTTACCAACCAGACAATGACACCCTGCACCGCTACCTGTTTCAGCAAAAAGCGGTGCGTGGCGAGTGGGTGCGCTTGAACCGCACTTTTGAAGAAACCTTGAATACCCATCATTATCCGAAAGCCGTGCAGAATCTACTGGGCGAGATGCTGGTAGCAACCGGTTTATTGACCGCCACGCTGAAATTCGAAGGTGATATTACCGTTCAAATTCAAGGAGACGGTCCGTTAAAGCTGGCGTTGGTCAACGGTAATCATCAGCTGCAATTGCGTGCCTTGGCACGGGTAGAAGGTGAGATTGCTGATGACAGCAGCTTGCAGCAGATGATCGGCAAAGCGGTGTTAGTGATTTCCATCAACCCAAAACAGGGCGAGCGTTATCAAGGGATTGTCGAATTGAGCAAAGCAACCATCAGCGAATGCCTACAGGACTATTTCGAACGCTCCGAACAACTGAAAACCGCACTTTTCATCAAAACCGGTGAGTTTGAAGGCAAACCGGTTGCCGCCGGTATGCTGCTGCAAATTATGCCGGATGGCAGCGGTTCGGTTGATGATTTAGACCATTTGCAGATGCTGACCCACACGGTTAAAGCGCAGGAATTGTTTGCTTTGCCGGCAGAAGAGTTGTTGTATCGGCTGTATCACGAAGAAACCGTCGAGTTGTTTGCTCCAAGTGCGGTCAGCTTCCACTGCGGTTGCTCTGCAGAGCGCTCCGGGGCAGCGCTATTATTGATTGATGATGCCGAAATTGATGAAATTTTGCACGAACATAATGGCAGTATTGATATGCAATGCGAATGTTGTGGCACCCACTATTTTTTCAACAAACAGACTATCGAACAACTTAAACAAAATTCGAACCGTGCCTAAACAATTCCTTAACAGGAATAGCTAATTCTATTAAAAAGCGCGACGCCACAAGGTTCGCGCTTACTTTTTTTCTGACAGCTATGTTGAATAGTTTGATCCAGCTAACATTTTTATTTCTGTTTTTCTTCTACAATAACTGCGGAATTTGATTTTTAATAACTTACTAAAAAACAGAGGTAATAAAGATGACAGATGTAGCTTCAGTAGTAAAAGAATTGTCCGTATTGGGAATCCACGATGTGAAAGAAGTGGTGTATAACCCAAGTTATGAATTCTTGTTTGAAGAAGAAACCAAAGCAGATTTACAAGGTTACGAAAAAGGCACATTAACCACCACCGGTGCAGTAGCGGTCGATACCGGCATTTTCACCGGACGCTCACCGAAAGACAAATATATCGTCTTGGACGAAAAAACCAAAGACAGCGTGTGGTGGACCAGCGACAAGGCCAAAAACGATAACAAAACCATGACCCAAGAGACTTGGGGCAGCCTGAAAAAATTAGTGGCAGATCAACTTTCCAGCAAACGCTTGTTTGTGATCGATGCGTTCTGCGGCACCAACCCGGACACCCGTTTAGCAGTGCGGATCGTGACCGAAGTGGCATGGCAGGCGCACTTTGTGAAAAACATGTTTATCCGTCCAAGTGACGAAGAGCTGAAAGGCTTCAAGCCGGATTTCACGGTATTAAACGGATCAAAAACCACTAATCCGAACTGGAAAGCGCAAGGCTTGAACTCGGAAAACTTTGTGGCATTCAACCTGACCGAAGGCGTGCAACTGATCGGTGGAACTTGGTACGGCGGCGAGATGAAAAAAGGCATGTTCTCAATGATGAACTACTTCCTGCCGTTAAAAGGGGTGGCTTCCATGCACTGTTCTGCCAACGTTGGCGAAGATGGCGATGTTGCGGTCTTCTTCGGCTTGTCCGGCACCGGCAAAACCACCCTTTCTACCGATCCGAAACGCCGTCTGATTGGTGATGACGAACACGGTTGGGACGATGAAGGCGTATTCAACTACGAAGGCGGTTGCTATGCCAAAACCATCAATCTGTCTGAAGAAGCTGAGCCGGATATTTACCGTGCGATTAAACGCGATGCGCTGTTAGAAAACGTAGTGGTGTTAGAGGATGGCACTATTGATTTCAACGACGGTTCGAAAACCGAAAATACACGGGTTTCTTATCCGATCTACCACATCCAAAATATCGTTAAACCAGTTTCTAAAGCCGGTCATGCGAAAAAAGTGATCTTCTTGACGGCTGATGCCTTCGGCGTGTTGCCACCGGTTTCCAAACTGACCCCGGAGCAAACCCAGTATTACTTCCTGTCTGGTTTCACCGCCAAACTGGCCGGTACTGAGCGTGGTATCACTGAACCTACCCCAACCTTCTCTGCCTGTTTCGGTGCAGCATTCCTGTCATTACATCCGACACAATACGCAGAAGTACTGGTAAAACGCATGCAAGCCTCCGGTGCGGAAGCCTATTTGGTTAACACCGGTTGGAACGGAACAGGCAAACGGATCTCTATTAAAGATACTCGTGGTATCATTGATGCGATCTTAGACGGTTCAATTGAAAAAGCAGAAATGAATCAATTACCTATCTTTAACTTAGCCATTCCGACAGCGCTTCCTGGCGTTGATCCGGCGATTTTGGATCCGCGTGATACTTATGCCGATAAAGCACAGTGGCAAGCCAAAGCAGAAGATTTGGCAGGTCGTTTTGCGAAAAACTTCGACAAATATACCGACAACGACGAAGGCAAAGCTTTAGTCGCCGCCGGTCCAAAAGCCTAAGTTTAATCAATCATAATGACAAACCGCACTTTGAACAAACCGCACTTTGAACAAAGTGCGGTTTTTTTATGATGGCGAGTAAAGTAATTTCGTTAGGGTTGCTTATTTAGCTGCGCTCACGGTATTGGAAAGCAACTTTTCAGCCCCCGCTAATTTTTGTGAGAGTTCTTGCGGCACTTCATGGCGATTGCCCAGAAATTCCGCTTGATTTAATGAAACAAATACCTTACCGGCTTTGTCTTCCCACACCAACGCTTTCAGCGGCAAATCAATTGCGATTGTTGGATGTTCGATCATAATCGGTGTGCCGACTTTCGGGCTACCAAATAAAACCACCGTCGCCGCAGGCATGGTCAAGCCATTGTCTTGCGCCGCTTTTTGATGGTCAACTACGCCGAAAACCGTCATACCTTTGTCAATAACCGTTTTTTCAATCAACTCTACGGTTTCTGTCGCATTATATTGACTCGGCACGGTTAATAAACCGTTAGCATTAGGCGCTGCTTGAGCTAAAAAAGGTAACATGGCGATAATCAATCCTGCTGTTTTGCTTAAGTTCATACAATATCCTTGTTTAGTGAAGAACGTGAGTAATGCAGATAAGGATAAAGAGATTGATTGTATAAAAATTGTCATAAAAACTACATAATTTAAGATTTGATCGCATTTTTAACGATAGCCTTTTGCCCTGAAATCAGTGTAGAATCAAGACGACTTATCCATGCTAAAAAGAGAAAACCATGACAATACATTGCCAATACCCACTGATGACAGAAACCCATCCCAACATGGTTTGTGAATTGAGCCACTACCAATTAATTGAAGTGAGCGGTGAGGACAGTGAAAAATTTTTACAAGGTCAGTTAACCACTGATATCAGCAAATTGGCGGTCGGAAATTCAACGTTAACCGCACATTGTGATCCCAAAGGCAAAGTTTGGTCAGTGTTCCGCCTGGTTCGTGTTCGCTCGCAGCAATTTTATTTTATTATCCGCAACGCATTGATGCCAACGGCATTGGAACAACTGAAAAAATATGCCGTCTTTTCAAAAGTCAGTTTTAAGCTGGTGCAAGACCGCACTTTAATCGGCTTTGCCGGCAGACAAGCGCCGCAAACCATCACAACCCTCAGCGAGCAACTGCCGAATGCCGAAACGCCGCTGATTCATGCTGATGGGCATTGTTTATTATATATTGAACACCCTCAGCCACGTTGGATCTTGATCAGTGAAAGTGCGGTTTTGATCACCCCAACCGTCACCACAACCGCTTGGAATCTGTTGGATATTCAAGACGGCATACCGTTACTAACGGCAGAAAGCCAGAATCAATTTATTCCTCAAGCCATTAATTTACAACTGCTGGAACAAACCGTCTCTTTCCATAAAGGTTGCTATATCGGGCAAGAAACCATTGCCAGAGCCAAATATCGCGGTGCCAACAAAAGAGCACTATTCACGTTGGTAGGTCAATCTGATACCGATCCGAGCCTCGGACAAGCTGTTGAACTGCTGCTGGATAGCAACTGGCGCAAAACCGGCTCCATTTTAAATTATGTGCGACAGGACGGTGTGTTGTGGCTACAAGTGGTTTTGGCCAATGATACTGAATCAAGTCAACGTTTCCGCTTAAGCGAGGACAGTGCGCAACCACTGTGCTTATATCCGCTGCCTTATACCTTAGAAGGCTAAGCCCTTGAGCTTTCGGGTGGTACTCACCACCCGATTAGCTTACGCTATTTTATCACTACAGTGTTTTGCTAAACTGCTGCAAAAACTGCTTAAATTCGCCACCCAATTTAGGGTGTTGCGTACCGTATTCAACAATCGCTTGCAAATACCCCAGCTTATCACCGCAATCAAAGGTTTTGCCGCTCATATGAAATGCTTCCACGGTTTCTTGCTCGATAAGCATATCAATTGCATCAGTTAACTGAATTTCATCCCCAACACCGACCGGTGTTTTTGCCAATAAATTCCAAATCGCACTCGAGAACACATAGCGCCCGACGACAGAAAGATTTGATGGGGCTTCTTCTTGAGCTGGTTTTTCTACAATGTTATTGATCACCGCACTTTGCCCGGCTTCCAACACCGCGTCACCGCAATCGACAATACCGTAGTTGCTGACATCTTCCACCGCTACCGGCGCCACCATAATTTGGCTGATTTTGGTTTGTTTGAAACGTTGCAGCATGGCGGCTAAATTCTCTTTTTTCTGATCGGCACTGAACTCTGCCAAAATCACATCCGGCAGCACCACCGCAAAAGGCTCATCGCCAACGAGCGGTTTGGCACACAACACAGCGTGCCCTAAGCCCTTGGCATTGCCCTGCCGCACATGCATAATCGTAACACCCTGCGGAATAATTGACCGCACTTCTTCCAGCAACTGGCGCTTCACTCGTTTTTCGAGCATAGATTCCAATTCATACGAAGTATCAAAATGGTTCTCAATTGAATTTTTAGAGGAGTGAGTGACTAAGATAATCTCTTTGACGCCTGCATTGACACATTCACTGACCACATATTGAATCAACGGTTTATCTACAATCGTCAACATCTCTTTCGGAATAGCTTTGGTCGCAGGCAACATTCGAGTGCCTAATCCGGCAACGGGAATAATAACTTTCATGTAATATCCTTTTATCATCAGTTTGGTCATTAAAGAAATAGCAAAATCCGCTTTCAGTGGCAACCTGAAAGCGGATAGTATTTTACGCTAAAGCTACTGTCTGAGTAAGGCTAAAATCTCAGTGGTTTTCTCTTCCATCAGCGCTTTGTCACCCCGCGTTTCCAAGTTTAGACGTACCACCGGTTCAGTATTGGAACTACGCAGGTTGAAACGCCAGGTCGGATATTCAATGCTGATACCGTCCATTTCATCGACTCCAATGGCATCTTTCTCATAGAAGTCACGCACACGGGCAATCGCTACTTGGGCATCTTCCAGCTTGCTGTTGATTTCTCCCGGAGATGGGTAAGCATTCAAACGATCACCAACCAATTGTCCCAAGGTTTTACCGGTGGTACACAACAATTCCGCCGCCAATAGCCATGGGATCATTCCGCTATCACAATAGAAGAAGTCACGGAAATAGTGGTGTGCACTCATTTCGCCGCCATAAATTGCATCAACCGCGCGCATTTTTTCTTTGATAAACGAGTGTCCGGATTTAGACACCACCGCTTCACCGCCCATTTCTTCAACCAACTCAACGGTGTTCCACATCAAACGTGGATCGAGGATAATTTTAGCACCCGGATTTTTCGCCAAGAACGCCTGTCCTAATAGACCGACAATATAGTAGCCTTCGATAAAAGTGGCGTTTTCATCAAACAAGAAACAACGGTCAAAGTCACCGTCAAAAGCAATCCCCATATCTGCCTTGTTTGCCAGCACTGCATCAATGGTATCTTGACGGTTTTCATGCAAAATCGGGTTAGGGATCCCGTGTGGGAAGTTGCCGTCCGGCTCGTTGTGGACTTTGATAAAGCTGACCAACGGCGCATGCTGTTTAAAACGCGCCTCCAGCTCGTCAACTACATGACCAGCTGCCCCGTTTCCGGAATTGATTACCAGTTTTAACGGTTTATTGAAATTTTCTAAATTAACATAGGTTAACAAGTGATCGACATATTCTTGCAACACAGAAAGCTGCTTATACTCGCCACGTTTTGCCACATCCGGAAAATTATTCTCTTCAGCTAATTTCTGGATATCGCCTAAACCACTATCAGCACTGATTGGGCGCGAACCGGCTTTTACAAACTTTAATCCATTGTAATTCATTGGATTATGGCTGGCTGTGACTTCAATCCCGCCATCAACTTTCAGGAACGACGTCGCAAAATAGACCTCTTCAGTGCCGGTCAATCCCAAATCAATCACATCAACCCCGGAATCAAGCAAACCGTTGGTTAAGGCACTTTTCAGCTCTTTACTGCTTAAGCGAACATCACCACCGACAACCACTTGCTTAGGCTGTAGAAACTGTCCGAAGGCACGACCAATACGATAGGCGATATCGGTATTTAATTCATCGCCTAAACGACCACGAACATCATAAGCTTTGAAACATGTTAATTTTGTCATCTGAAAACTCCAATTACTATTGATCTACTTTTTTATCATCTGCTTCTTTAAGACGCTGATATATTTCCTCTCGATGTACCGCAACCTCTTTTGGAGCGTCAACTCCAATTTTCACTTGATTACCGCGCACGCTGAGTACGGAGATCGAAATATCTTCCCCGATTAGCAAACTTTCACCGATTTTTCTCGTCAGAATCAGCATATATCCCTCTTTGATAGCAATAAAGGTATTATCTGTGGTAAAAAATATTTATTACCGAAAAATAACACATATTGATAATACTTTATTTCATAAAAAAAAGTGAATGGAAAAACCACAAAATGTGCAGTGGCACACAAAAATAAAAACAGGGTCAAAACCCTGTTTTTCATTTGCATTGATTTAATTACAATTTATTTTCCAGCCATGTCTTGGCGCTGGCGAGTGCAATCGCAACATTCTCAAGCTGTGTGCCGCCTGCCATCGCCAGATCCGGACGCCCACCGCCTTTGCCGCCGACCTGCTCTGCCATCAAGTTCACCAACTCACCGGCTTTCACTGTTGCGGTTAAATCCGCTGTAACCCCGACAATCAAATTCACTTTACCGTCTGCCACCGAGGCAAATGCAATCACGGCTGAACCCAATTGGTTTTTCAGGTCGTCAACCATCATCCGCAAGGATTTCGCTTCAACGCCATCCAGTTTTTGCAGCACCACTTGCACCCCGTTAATGGTTTGGGTCTGCTTCGCCAAATCATTACCAGCCTGTTGTGCGACTTTCTCCTTCAACAGTTGCAACTCTTTTTCCGCTCGTTTATTGCGTTCTTGCAATTGATTAATCTTGTCGAGCAAACTGTTGCCATCGGTTTTCAGCAAATCTGCACTTTGCTGTAACACCGCTTGTTGCTGATGCAGCCAATCCATCGCATTTTGCCCTGTCACCGCTTCAATTCGGCGAATTCCGGCTGCAATTGCCCCTTCCGAGGTGATTTTGAACAACCCGATGTCTCCGGTACGCTTAGCGTGAATCCCACCGCACAATTCAGTTGAAAAATCACCCATCGACAACACCCGCACTTGCTCGCTGTATTTTTCACCGAACAACGCCATCGCACCTTTAGCTTTAGCTGCGTCTAAATCCATAATTTCGGTTACCACCGGATAGTTGGCACGAATATGTTGGTTGACCAAATTTTCAATGTCCGTTAATTGTGCTTTGCTGATCGCTTCCGGTTGCGCAAAATCAAACCGCAATAGGCTATCGGACACCAACGATCCTTTTTGACTGACATGAGTACCCAGAATCTGGCGCAACGCCGCGTGCAGCAAGTGTGTTGCCGAGTGATTTAACGAGATTTCGGCACGGCGTTGGCCATCTACTACTGCGTTCAAGCTCTGCCCTACCACCAGTTCACCTTGCTGCAATTCCCCGATATGCCCGAACACTTTGCCATATTTTTGCGTATCTTTGACCGTGAAAACCGCACTTTGACTTTCCAAACGTCCAGTGTCGCCGATTTGTCCGCCGGATTCGCCGTAAAATGGCGTATTATCCAGCACCACCACCGCACTTTGTCCGGCTTGAATGCGTTCGACTTCTTTGCCGTCATGGAAAATTGCCACCACTTTGCCCAAACTTTCCGATTCGGTATAGCCTTCGAAACAAGTTTCACCGTCAACGGAAATAACATTACTATAGTCAATTCCAAACTGGCTGGCAGCTTGTGCCTGCTGACGCTGTGCTTCCATAGCACGGTCAAAGCCCGCTTGATCAATGGTAATCGCTTTTTCACGGCAAATATCCGCCGTTAAATCATAAGGGAAGCCATAGGTATCATACAGTTTGAACACCACTTCGCCAGGCAACAGATTATCTTCTACTTTCGCCAACGCTTCGTCTAGCAGCACCAAACCACGCTCTAACGTGCGGGCAAACTGCTCTTCTTCTTGGCGCAACAATTTTTCGATTAGCGCTTGATTCTCTTTCAATTCGTTGCCGGCTTCCGCCATCACCTCGATCAAGGTCGACACCAAGCGGTAGAAAAATGCTTGTTTTGCGCCCAGCAAATGTCCGTGGCGCACTGCACGACGGATAATCCGACGTAATACATAACCACGCCCTTCATTGGACGGAATCACGCCGTCGGCAATCAAATACGCACAAGAGCGGATATGATCGGCAATCACGTTTAAAGATTTATTTTTCAAATCAGCAGTGTCCGTGATCTCGGCGGCTTTCGTGACCAAACGACGGAAAATATCAATCTCATAGTTGGAATTCACATGCTGCAACACCGCTGTAATCCGCTCCAAGCCCATACCGGTATCCACCGACGGTTTCGGCAACGGTAACATCGCACCATCTGCTTGACGGTTGAATTGCATAAAGACCACATTCCAAATTTCGATGTAACGGTCGCCATCTTCTTCAGCCGATCCTGGAGGTCCGCCCCAGATGTGGTCTCCGTGATCGTAGAAAATCTCGGTGCAAGGGCCGCAAGGACCGGTGTCGCCCATTTGCCAGAAATTATCTGACGCATAAGGCGCGCCTTTGTTATCGCCGATGCGCACGATCCGTTCTGCCGGTACACCAACGATTTTATTCCAAATATCATAGGCTTCCTGATCAGTTGCATACACCGTGACCCACAATTTTTCTTTCGGCAGGTTCAACCAAGCGGCAGAAGTCAGAAATTCCCACGCATATTGAATTGCATCTTGTTTGAAATAGTCGCCGAAGCTGAAATTGCCCAGCATTTCGAAAAAGGTGTGGTGACGCGCGGTGTAGCCGACATTTTCTAAATCGTTATGCTTGCCACCGGCACGTACACAACGTTGTGCGGTGGTAGCACGTTTATAGCTGCGTTGATCTTGTCCGAGAAACACTTCTTTAAACTGGTTCATACCGGCATTGGTAAACAATAGTGTCGGATCATTTTCCGGCACTAACGAGCTGCTGGCGACAATTTGGTGTCCTTTGGTTTCAAAAAAACGCAAAAAATCGCGTCTGATATCTGCTGTTGTTTTCATTCATTTAATCCTGTGCAATAACGTCGCCGTGCTTTGCGCCAAGCTCAGCACCACGACTTAACAAATTCTGTAAACTGTGCATTTTCGCATAAAAAATAGGCTTGGGGAATGGCTTTAGGTAGGATTGCCGGCAATTGCAACGGATTTTAAAGCAAATAGACCGCACTTTATGCTTTCACCGATAGTTCGTCGGTTAAAGTGCGGTCAAACGACTAAAAATTATCGATTAATCCTGCTCTTTTAACGGCACGACCAGCATATCAATCGTCACTGAGTTCATCACTTGGCGAGTAGAGGAGATCAACTTGCTCCAAAAATCCTGATGATGCCCTGTCACCAGCAAATCCACCTGATATTTGCCAATCGCCTCTTTCAGCACTTGTTCCAAATCACCGGTGCCGCTCAGTTTCTCCGTAATCGGAAAATCTACCGATTCGGCCAATTTATTCAACGCTTCTTGTGTTTCAACCGAAATACGATCCTGCATCGTCGCCATATTAATATCAATTAAGCCGGTATAGAGATCGGAAAAATTGACATCCACATGAATCAACGACAGCTTTGCTTCGTGCCGTGTAGCGATATCCACCGCTTTATTTAACAGTATCGGACTGTCTTCAGATAGATCCACAGCGACTAAAACGTGCTTGTACATAACTGCCTCCTTTTTGCCCCTTTATGATAAGTAAATGTTTATTATAGAGATACTGCCTAACTTCTTACTAAATCATACCATTACAAAATAAAAAAGAGCATGTGCCAGATCACATATTATTATTTTTGTTATGCAAATTTTCTGCAATTTATTTATTTTGGAGTGCTGATCAAAATTTTGTTTGCTCAATCGCAACCAATAGTAACCATAATCTGCCGCTGAGCTACCACGGAGAGAATGACTTGACCTTTATGGCTCGAAAGCGTAAGATTCGCACGATTTAATAATATGAGGACACACACTTTGGACAGTCACAGTCGATACTGGTTTAATTCTCACGCTTGATTCTTCGCCCTCATCTCAACCTGCTTGTCGGCGAAACTCTCGCAGATAGGTATAAACAATCTTTGCTTTCCCTATTGCTGAAATTTACCGGCGTCTTATCCTTGTTCATTGCGTGTTCATCACTCACCGGGGAGTATGAAATATGATTGGTGCTTTTGCCTTGGACAATGCCCGCTTGGTTCGAATCGATGAAACCAGCGAAAATTTAGACAGCGCCATTTGGATTGATCTGATTGATCCAAGCAGCGAAGAACGTGACATTTTACAACAAGGCCTCGGACAAAGCCTTGCCAGCTATCTTGAACTGGAAGATTTAGAAGCCTCCGCCCGTTTCTTTGAAGATGAAGACGGGCTACACCTGCACTCCTTTTTCTATTGTGAAGACGAAGATGATTACGCCGACATTTCCACTGTCGCTTTCACCCTGCGCGACGGCCGCCTGTTCACGCTACGCGATCGCGAACTGCCGGCATTCCGCCTGTATCGTATGCGTTCACGCATTCAAAAATTGGAAGCCTGTAATGCCTATGAACTGCTGTTAGATCTGTTTGAAACCAAAATCGAGCAACTAGCCGATGTTATTGAAACCATTTATGCCGATTTGGAACAATTAAGCCGAGTTATCCTGGACGGCAAGCAAGGCGAAGCCTTTGACCGAGCCCTTTCTACCCTGACAGAGCAAGAAGATGCCAGCTCGAAAGTGCGGTTGTGCTTGATGGATACCCAGCGGGCACTGAGCTTTTTGGTGCGTAAAACTCGTCTGCCCGCAAGCCAGTTGGAACAGGCTCGCGAAGTGCTGCGCGATATTGAATCTCTGCAACCGCACAACGAATCGCTGTTCCAAAAAGTCAACTTCTTGATGCAGGCGGCAATGGGCTTTATCAATATTGAACAGAACCGAATTATCAAAATCTTCTCGGTGGTCTCGGTAATCTTCCTGCCACCAACGCTAGTTGCCTCCAATTACGGCATGAACTTTAAAGAGATGCCGGAACTCGGCTTTGAGTTTGGTTATCCGATGGCGCTCGGCTTGATGCTGCTCGCTGCGTTTGCACCGTATATCTATTTTAAACGCAAAGGCTGGCTATAGTTTTTAGTTATACTTGAAACTGACAGAAAACCGTGCTGCAAAGTGCGGTTTTTATATTTGGTGAGTACAAAAAGAAATAATATAGGAATACAAAATAGATGGCGGTGAGAGAGGGATTCGAACCCTCGATGCACTTTCGCGCATACACACTTTCCAGGCGTGCTCCTTCAGCCTCTCGGACATCTCACCGTTGAGTATGGGTACTGCTATTTGAGAACTGACAGGGCGCAAACTATAGGGAGTTATCCGCTTTTCGTCAAGTATTTTTTCAGCAATGCCACCATATTCGATGATTAATACCGCACTTTGCTTATTTTTTAACAAAGTGCGGTCAAAGTGCGGTCAAGGGATAGGCTCCCTGCCTATCCCTGTTCAGCTTGCCCTCAGCGATTGCAACTGGCAAACATATCCATTTTCGGGTCGTAAAGTGCGGTTTTAATCTGCATTAAGCCCAAGATCGAATGGAAGTAGTTGTCTTGCGAATAAGCAGTAGCATTTGCGTTTTGTTGCAAACATGACAGATCCAAATTGCGCTGTGCTTGCCAACCTTGCGATGCCCAGAAAACTGCCGGCACATGGGTTTGTTCATCTGGGGCAATCGAGTACGGCGTGCCGTGCAGATATATACCGTTTTCGCCCAACGATTCACCGTGATCCGACACATATAACAGTGCACTATTTAAATTCGGCTGTTTTTTCAACGTGTTAATCACGCGATCCAAAAATTGGTCAATATATAAAATCGTATTATCGTAAGTATTGACTAGCTGCTCTTTTGAACATTTAGCAATATCTTGCATATCACAAGTCGGCGTAAAGTGACGGTATTCTGAGGTGTAACGCTCAAAATAGGTTGGTCCGTGACTGCCCATGGTGTGCAGCACCACAATCAAATCTTTGTTTGGATCGGCTTGCAAGCGCTGCTCGAAATTTTGCAGCAAGATATCGTCCAAACATTCGCCGTTATGACAAAACTCCGCTGAGTTTGTGCCCGTCAGATTTTCAGTCGGCACCCGCTCGCATACACCTTTACAGCCGGTATCGTTGTCCAACCATAAAATATTGATACCGCTGCGTTGAGCAATATCCAATAGATTATCCTGCTTTTGCGCCACTGAGCTGTTGAAATTACTACGATCCATCACTGAAAACATACACGGCACCGACACTGCGGTTGCCGTGCCGCAGCTGGTCACTTGCGGATAATTGATCAATTCACTGCCCAACGCCGCCAGTTTAGGTGTGGTTTGTCGCAGCTGTCCGTTGACTTGATAACCGTTCAAGCCCCAATTTTGCGCACGAGTTGTTTCGCCGACCACCAACACCAACACACGTCTTTTTTGTCCATCTTGTTTGACCTGTTGTGCATCTAAACCGATCTGTTCAAACGGGCGATTAGCTTGCTGAATCCGTTTGACTTCATTAATTCCAGCGCCGATGAAATTGCTTGGTACGATTAAGTTGACGACTTGTTTATTATTACGGAAAAATGAGGCGTAATCCTGATAATAAAATTTCGCGATGCCGCCGATCACCGCTGCCGACAACGCTATCAGCAACAGCCGTACACCGATCTCTTTATACCAAGTGCGGTAGTTCACTTTCACTATCACATACAGTATTGACGGCACGACCCCGAAAACAACAACCCACAAGATATAAGAGAAGGTAATCAATTTGCTCGCCTCAGTAAACGAGGTTTGCAACACGTTTTCCAACATATTGGTATCAAAATATACATTATAAAACAGTGCGTTATAACCAATTGAGGCACTAAGCAACAGCAACAGCGGTATCAAAATTTTATGCAGGTAAGGCAGGGCTAGAATTTGGAATGCGGCGTATAAAATAAAAAACATCGCAAACGGTAAGCTCAGCGCAAACATATCGATGTTTGGATACAATGCCAATACGGTTTTATAAAATGCATAGTTCATCACAACCGTGAAAAACAGCGTCAACAACAGCAACAATTTGCTGCTGCTCATGCCTTTGCTTAGAAAGCGGGGGGATAACAAGGCCATTAGATTCTTCCTCAACTAATTAATATATAATGAATTTTTAACTACTTTAACCCATAAAGTTTAAAGTAGCGCTTCTATATTAAAATTATAAAAAGGAAGAATTAGCTAAAAATTAGGGATATTTACCAGCCCTGTCGTTCTGTGGTTAATCGTCACGCCCCATTCTGCGCATATCATAGCCACTCGGTGCCTGATAAATCCGCAGTTTAAACTCCTTTGCGACTGCATAAATATGATCAAAAATATCTGCTTGAATCCCTTCATATTCGCCCCACAAC
The DNA here is from genome assembly GCF_006227735.1 of Testudinibacter sp. 'clade 2'. NCBI lineage: Bacteria > Pseudomonadati > Pseudomonadota > Gammaproteobacteria > Pasteurellales > Pasteurellaceae > Testudinibacter > Testudinibacter sp. 'clade 2'. Next base: position 3,598 of record NZ_VDHB01000015.1, on the reverse strand, counting down.
ACCGTGTTAGTGAAACAGTAAATTTCAAGCGGAATCCCTTTATCACTCGCATCCAGCTGGCGCACCATCAAGGTCATATCCTTGCGAATATGCCGATTGGTGTGGAGATATTGCTGCAAATAAACACGAAAAGTCCCTAAATTGGTGAGATGTCTACCGTTAAGATAGCTATTGTGGTCAATGTGATTCGTTTGATGAAATTCACGAATATCTTGTTGGCGTTTATCCAAATAATCATTCAGCAGACGACTTTGTTGCAAATGAGCGATCTCTTCAGCATTTAGAAAATGAACACTGTTACTGTCTAAATAGACCGCACGTTTAATCCGCCGCCCGCCGGATTCACTCATCGCGCGCCAGTTTTTAAAGGAATCGGAAATCAACGCATAGGTCGGCAGCGTGGTTACGGTGTTATCCCAATTCCGCACTTTGACGGTGGTCAACCCAATATCCACCACGCTACCGTCAGCACCATATTTCGGCATTTCCAGCCAATCACCGACATTCAACATGCGGTTGGCAGAAAGTTGAATACCGGCTACCAATCCCAAAATTGGATCTTTAAACACTAACATCAGCACCGCGGTCATCGCCCCTAAACCGCTGAGCAGAATCAACGGAGATTGCCCCAGAATCAGTGAAATTAACAGAATTCCGATGGCGATCGATGCCAACAGCTTGATGGTTTGTACTAAGCCGCGCACCGGGAAATGCTGCGCTAGATTGCGTCGGAATAGATAGGTTTGCAGTGTATCCAGCAAAGAGAAAACCGAAAAAAGCGCAAAAATCAGACACCAGATGTGGGTGACAGCAATAAATCCTTCACGCCAAACATTCTCCGGCAGCCAAATCCGTAATTGCACCACTAATAATAGCCCCTGAATCGTCAATGCCAGATTATTGAACAATCGGTGTTCCGCCAAAATATTCAGAAACAGTAATCTTGATGTGCGCAATTTATTGATCAGTACACGAAATAAAACATAGTGAATCAGGGTATGCAACAATAGCGTCGTCAGGACAATTAAACTGATCATCACCAAATTGACCACCAGCTCAGAATTTGGGTAGTTTTGACCCGATAGCCACTGAAGTAGTTGTTCTCGCATCGGAAAATATCCTCCTAAATTGGTTTTCAAGAGGACAAATTGTAACATAAATGCAACACTCTGCCAAAAACCCCCAATTCTATGGCTGACCGCACTTTACACGATACTTTTCAATTGGTGGCTGAACATAACCCTATCGGCAAATAAACAGTACTGTTTAAGCCATGCGCAAAGCGTTTCGAATCGCTTAATATGATTTTACCGTGATAACGTTTGACAATACTGTTGGCGATTGCTAATCCCAATCCGGTGCCCTGCTGTCCGCTGCCCAACACTCGATAAAACGGATCCAGTACGCGCAACCGCTCTTCTGGCGGAATACCGTTGCCGTTGTCATCAACTTCCAGCATCAGCCACTCGCCGTCACTGTCCTGAAACAGACAGACTGCCAGATCCACTTGTCCGCCTGGCGGCACATAAGTCACAGAATTTTCACATAAGGTTTTGAGCAAAATATAAATATCACTTTGATCAGCGCAGATACTGACATCAACATCGCTAACCAGCCCGATATCAATCGCTTTTTCATCAGCTAACGGCAATAAGTCTGCCAATACTTGTCGATAAACGGCCAAAATCGAAACCGCACTTTGTCGACTGTCGGACTGCGCTGCGCCTGCTTGAAGCCTCGCCAGTGAAAGCAACTGCTCCAGCAGATGCCGAATCCGCTGTATGCCTTGACTCAAAGCATTTGCCTGTTCCAACACGCCGGTCTGTTCCGAGCCGTGGTTTTGTAACTGCTGCAATTTGATCAAACGCTCGGCTTGCAGTGAAAGTGCGGTCATCGGGCTGCGTAGCTCATGAGAAGCATCGGCAATAAAGCGTTTTTGCTGTCGCATACTGGCTGCGACTTTATCCAGCATTTGGTTGATGGAATGGATAAACCCTCGCAATTCTTGCGGAACATTGTCGGTTTCAAGTGCGGTTAAATCGTTTTCTGAACGCGCTTGCAGCGTTTTTGCCAGCCGATCAATCGGCGCAATGCTACACCCGATAATCCAAATTGCCAACGGTAACATCAACAATATAAACAGTAGTACTGGCACAGTACTAAGCCATATTGAATGCACAATAATCTCATCACGAAATTCCGACTCATCAAAAATCACCGCTATTTTTTGCTGATTCAGCGTTTTTAAATAAAAGCGATATTTGATATTGCCTTTGCTAATCGTGTGGAATCCTTCCTCATATTGATCTAAATCAGCAATAAAATAGTCCTGCTGCGGATCCGTGTTGTGGTTTTGAATCAGAATACGGTTATCATGATTGTTCAGTAACACTTCTGGCGTTTGGCTGTGTTCATCAACCAAATAGGCGGTTTGCTGCAAAATATCATCTTGCAGGCTATATGCCGATTTGAAGCTATAGAAAAAAGTGAAAAGTGCGGTCAGCAGGCTGGCACTCAGCGCCAAAACCATTAAACCGACGCTCAATTTTTTGCGAATTGAGGTGATCTTCATATTATGTCGACCCGCCTTTACTCACACTCCAACCAGCACCACGAATATTACGAATGCTCTCTTTGCCCAGTTTTTTACGCAGTGAATGGATTAAATAGTCAATTGCATTGCTCTCCACTTCTTCGCCCCAGGCATAAATTTTGTCTTCCAATTCCGCCCGAGAATAAATTCTGCCCTGATGCTGCATTAAGGTTTGCAATAAGGAAAACTCCTTGTGTGTCAAGCTGATCGCCTCCGAATTTCCGCACAGCCACACTTGATAACTCGACGGATCGAGGGTAAGCAAACCATTACTGAGCTGCAACTGCCCATGGTGATGTTTACGCCGCACCACCGCTCGCAAACGAGCTAACAACTCCTCCATTTGGAAAGGCTTCACCACATAATCATCTGCTCCGCCATCTAAGCCTTGCAAGCGACTGTTCAGATCATCTCTTGCAGTGGCAATCACAATCGGCAGCTGTTGATCTTGGCGACGAATCTCTGCCAACACCGCCAAACCATCTTTCTTTGGCAAGCCAAGATCGAGCAGCAGCAGATCGTAATTCTGTACTGCCAATGCCGAAAGTGCGGTTTGCCCATCTTGCACCCAATCGACTGCATAACCAGCATCTTTTAGGCTGGCTTGCATCACCTCGCCGATCATCACATCATCTTCTACTAATAATATTCGCATGCTGTTATCCGTTTTATTCGTTCTTATTTCATCGATTAGTGCATTATTAATGCCATTATCACCCAACATTTCGCCCATAAAAATAGCAAAATGATCTACTATCGAAAAAAATTCTAACAGCGTAGAATTAGCCGGAAATGAGGCTAGGGTCTGTTGATCTTTGTTTATATTTTGAGTTGTCGTTTAAAATGAGCACAATCTAGGCGTAAGCCGAAATCAATAGTGGGACTATTGATGAGGATTACAACGACGAGTGTGCTCATTTTAAACACAATCCGCAGGACTATGACTGTTTTTCGCCACTACTTTTCGCTACTACAGCGGCGTTAAAAGCCGTTCGTTTAGAATCA
>NZ_VDHB01000149.1:0-25247 GCF_006227735.1 Testudinibacter sp. 'clade 2' | reverse complement strand
CGTCAGTTGCCGCAACAACTAAGATTGCGCCGTCCATTTGTGCCGCACCGGTGATCATGTTTTTCACATAGTCGGCGTGTCCTGGGCAGTCAACGTGCGCATAGTGGCGAGTTGGGGTGTCGTATTCCACGTGTGAAGTGTTGATGGTGATACCACGTGCTTTTTCTTCCGGCGCGTTATCGATTTGATCGAATGCACGCGCAGCACCGCCGTAGGTTTTTGCCAATACAGTGGTGATAGCTGCGGTTAAAGTTGTTTTACCATGGTCAACGTGGCCGATTGTTCCCACGTTAACGTGCGGTTTTGTACGTTCAAATTTTTCTTTAGACACGATTAAGTTTCCTTATGTAAAGTCTACAAGCCAAAAGGCTTGTAGATTTGTTTAATAAATTACTTCGCTTTGCGCGCTTCAATTACAGCATTTGCCACGCTAGTCGGTGCTTCAGCATATTTCAATGGTTCCATTGAGTAAGAAGCACGACCTTGTGTTTGCGAACGAAGGTCTGTTGCATAACCAAACATCTCCGAAAGTGGAACTTCGGCATTGATTTTTACAACAAATTCATTACTTTCTTGACCATTTACCAACGCACGACGACGGCTCAAGTCACCGATAACATCACCAACGTAATCCGGTGGTGTTTCTACTTCAACTTTCATGATCGGCTCAAGCAATACCGGCTTCGCTTTCATATAGCCAGATTTGAACGCTAATGAAGCTGCCAATTTAAACGCCAACTCAGAGGAGTCAACATCATGGTAAGAACCGAAGTGCAAACGCACACCCAGATCAACAACAGGATAACCTGCTAATGGACCGGATTTCAATTGTTCCTGAATACCTTTATCAACTGCTGGGATGTATTCGCCAGGAATCACACCACCTTTGATTTCGTTCACGAACTCATATCCCGGACCTTCCGGCTCTAACGGATACAGATCGATCACCACATGACCGTATTGACCACGACCACCAGATTGTTTAGCGTGCTTACCTTCAACGTCTTTGACCATATCACGGATAGTTTCACGGTAAGAAACTTGTGGTTTACCGATATTCGCTTCTACTTTAAATTCACGACGCATACGGTCAACCAAGATATCCAAGTGCAATTCACCCATACCGGAAATGATGGTTTCGCCTGATTCTTCATCAGTATGAACACGGAATGAAGGATCTTCTTGCGCCAAACGTCCCAGAGCGATACCCATTTTTTCTTGGTCAGCTTTGGTTTTTGGTTCTACCGCAACCGAAATAACCGGTTCTGGGAACTCCATACGCTCAAGGATAATTGGTGCATTTTGGTCACACAAGGTATCACCGGTGCCCACATCTTTCAAACCGATTGCCGCTGCGATATCACCCGCACGAACTTCTTTGATCTCTTCACGCTTATTGGCATGCATCTGAACGATACGGCCAAAACGCTCACGTTTTTGTTTCACTGAGTTCATCACGCTATCACCGGAGTTGATTACGCCGGAATAAACACGGAAGAAAGTTAAGTTTCCTACAAACGGGTCAGTCGCAATTTTAAACGCCAATGCAGAGAACGGCTCATCATCAGATGGATGACGCTCACCTTCGGTTTCGTCTAAATTGATGCCTTTAATCGCAGGTACATCCGTCGGCGCTGGTAAATATTCGATTACCGCATCTAACATCGCTTGTACGCCTTTGTTTTTAAACGCAGAACCACAAGTAACCAAAATAATTTCGCTGTTCAATGCACGTTGACGTAAGCCGAATTTGATCTCTTCTTCAGTCAGCTCTTCCCCGCCCAAATATTTTTCCATCAACTCTTCAGAAGCTTCAGCGGCGGATTCGATCAAATTTTGTTGCCACTCTTCAGCTAAATCTTGTAATTCAGCCGGGATGTCTTCGTAAGTGAAGGTCATACCTTGATCGGCTTCGTTCCAGTTGATTGCTTTCATTTTCACCAAGTCGATCACGCCTTTGAAGTTCTCTTCAGCACCGACTGGTAGTTGCAAAGGTACAGCATTGCCGCCCAAACGAGATTTAATTTGTTCAACCACGCGCAGGAAGTTAGCACCGGTACGGTCCATCTTATTAACAAAAGCAATACGTGGAACCTTATATTTGTTTGCTTGACGCCATACAGTTTCTGACTGAGGTTGTACGCCACCCACAGCACAATACACCATTACCGCACCATCAAGTACACGCATTGAACGCTCTACTTCGATAGTAAAGTCAACGTGTCCTGGGGTATCAATAACATTAATACGATGTTGTTCGAACTGATTAGACATTCCTCTCCAGAATGCCGTTGTAGCCGCAGAAGTAATAGTAATTCCACGCTCTTGCTCTTGTTCCATCCAGTCCATGGTAGCGGCACCATCATGCACCTCACCAATTTTATGACTGACACCGGTATAGAACAAAATACGTTCACTTGTAGTGGTTTTGCCTGCGTCGATATGAGCACTGATACCGATATTACGATAACGCTCAATTGGAGTTATTCTAGCCACGATTATTTCCTCTCGTTAGGCGTTGAAAAAAATGTTCTTTTGAAACAGGCTTGAAAAAATCAAGCCTGTCATGCGAATCAACACTGTCGGGGTATTACCAGCGATAGTGTGCAAACGCTTTGTTGGCTTCCGCCATACGATGAACGTCTTCACGTTTCTTAACTGCTGCGCCTTTGTTATCGGCAGCATCAGACAATTCATTCGCTAAACGTAACGCCATTGATTTATCACCACGCTTACGCGCAGCATCTACGATCCAGCGCATGCCTAGTGCATTGCGGCGCACCGGACGTACTTCAACAGGTACTTGATAAGTTGAACCGCCAACACGACGAGATTTAACCTCAACAGTTGGACGGACATTGTCAAGTGCGGTTTCAAATGCTTCTAAATGATCTTTACCGGTACGCTGGGCTAAAGTATCCAGGGCATTGTAAACGATTTTTTCAGCGATAGATTTTTTACCATCTACCATTAATACATTAATAAATTTTGCAAGTAATTCTGATCCGAACTTAGGATCTGGAAGGATCTTGCGTTGACCAATTACACGACGACGTGGCATGGCATTTCTCCGTTGTTTTTCTTCAGGTTACCCAAAACTCTATGACTGGAGTTATGGTTAATATTATGCTTAAAAATATGAACGTTTGGCCTTACTTAACGGAGTTCCATTAAGATTTAGGACGCTTAACGCCGTATTTTGAACGCGCTTGTTTACGATCTTTAACGCCTGCACAGTCTAATGCGCCGCGTACGGTGTGATAACGCACACCCGGCAAGTCTTTAACACGACCGCCGCGAATCAATACCACGGAGTGCTCTTGCAAGTTGTGACCTTCGCCGCCAATATAAGAGGTGACTTCATAGCCGTTAGTTAAACGAATACGGCATACTTTACGTAATGCGGAATTCGGTTTTTTAGGTGTAGTAGTGTACACGCGAGTACACACGCCACGTTTCTGCGGACATGCTTCCAAAGCAGGAACGTTGCTTTTTACAACCTTCTTGACGCGCGGTTTGCGTACCAGCTGGTTGATAGTTGCCATTAAAAAAGCTCCAGTTTATTAATATTATTCATAAAAGAATGTAAAAGATAAATCCACCCAATAATAGAGTGGACGCCGAATTTTAGACGTTGAAAGGGTGAATGTCAAGGATTAGCGCACAATGGCACTGATTATTTTCTGCTCAGCGTACAAGAAGATTGATTCAGACCGCACTTTAATCTTCACGTGGTGGCTTCAACGAGTAAATTGTGGGGTGTAACGCTCAGTCAGCACTACCCAGTCAGCCAAATTCAGCGCTTTGACGCTCAAATTTGGTGCTAACTGCGTGAGGCAAAGATTACGTGCCTCCAAATCCTGCTGCAATACATAAAAATCCGCTTTGCAATCCGCCAAAACTGAAGCATATTTAAACAATGCCCATACACCGTCTTGCCAAAAAAGTAAGGCATCATTACAGCTTGCCGATTGAGCATATTGTTCGAATGAGTGCAAATCGTAACTTGCATTGGCGAAAGTATATAGCATTATTTTCTCTAAAACGTCAGCACTTTTTCAGCAGTTGCCAGCTTTTGCATGAGTTCATTAAAGGGCAGTAGCTGAGTCTGAATTAAGCTGTTTTGGCTATTCATGCCAAAACTGTGCCAAGCCTCTTCAGCAGCATAGCGTTGTTCAATGTCATACAGATCCAACAGCTTAAATGCTGCTGAGCTGTCTTTTTGCATTAACAAGTGCGGTTGCAGCGCTGAACTGAGATTCAACACCCCATCTTCAATAAAAAACACACCGATATCCTCTGCTTCCGCAAAGGCAGTTGCTGCCAATAGGGCATCTAATCCTTCTCTGCTGGCGGCACAAGCAAATGGCGATTGAGTAAACACAAATGCCAATTTCATACTGTCACCAGCCTGTCAGCGACTAAGACCGCACGACTGAAATCGCCTAGACCGGCAATTTCAAATTTCTCTGCCAAATTATTTTGTATGCCGTCAACCGCACTTTGCGGCGCAACGATGCCACGCCGTTGCGCGGCTGCCACACATAAATTTAACCGCACTTGATGTTGCTGCGCCAAGGTTTGCCACGCTTGCAGCAGATTGGGTTCGTCATTTGCCGGATAAGTGAAGGCGTTGCCATGATAAACCCCGTCACCATAAAAGAAAACCTGTTCAAGTTGATGCCCAGCAGCGATCAAAGCCTGCGCCAACTGCAATGCTAACGCGGATCCTTGTCCTCCATACAGCGGTTGGGTTACTTGTAATACGTAGCGCATTTACACTTCCGGGCTGTCATCTTGCTTAATTTGCCGGATATACAGGTAAACCGTATGGCGTGAGATGTCTAATCGTTCGGCAACTTGGTGAATCGCATCTTTAATATCAAAAATGCCTTTCTCAAACAGCGAAGTCACAATTTGTTTATTTTTGCTGTTATTGGCAACACTGCCATCGGCATTGATCTCTTCAATCGTACGCTCCACAGTCTGTGACACCAAATCTTCCACGGAATTGGCAAAATTGACTGCCGCCGATAATTCCGGCTGGGTACCGGTCGGAATCAGCGCATGAATCACTTGCGACAGCGGTGCATCCAGATTCATGTTGATACACAACAAGCCGATAATGCGTTTTTCCTGATTGCGGATGGCTATAGTCACCGATTTCATTAAAAGGTTGCCTTTTGCCTTGGTAAAATAAGGCTTAGACACATTATCGGTCTGCATATGGTGCAACGAACTCAGCGCCAAATCTGTAATCGGTGAGCCGACTTTACGGTTAGTATTATGACCATTTGCAATATAAATCGCCGAACGCTGCAAATCTTCCAACGAGTGCAGTACGATTTCACAGTGTTCGCCAATCAATGCCGCCACACCGTCAACCACCGCAAGGTAGGATTGCAAAATAGCGTGATCTTGTTCAGTAAAAGGTCGAGTATCCTGTACCATAAATTTATCGGTAATCAATTAAGTAAAAACTGAAAATAAAAGCAGGACTACTGCACTTTACCGTAGTCCTGTCGAGAGTTTATTATTTTTTGCCTGCTGCGTTGGCTTTTTTAACATCAAGTAATTCAATGTTAAAAATTAAAGTCGAATTAGGCGGGATATTGCCGGTAGCATGTTCGCCATAACCCAGTTCCGGTGGAATAACCAGTTCAATTTTGCCACCTTTGTTAATTAACGGAATACCTTCAATCCAGCCCGGAATCAATTGATTTAATTGAAATTCAATCGGCTCACCACGTTTATAAGAACTATCAAACTCTTCCCCATTGATCAGCTTGCCCTGATAGTGCACTTTCACTGTATCAGTTGGTTCAACTTTACTGTCACCTGCGGCTCCACCAGCCTCAACACGGTATAGTAAACCGGATTTGGTACTTTTAACACCATCTTTTTTAGCATATTCTTTACGGAACTCAGCGCCTTTGTCAGCATTGTCTTTTGCATCCTGTGCTTCTTGTTTTGCCACTACCGCTGCCAATTCCTGATCCAACTGACGCAATTGTTGCTCTAGCTGCTTGTCGTCCAATTTGCTTTTGCCATCTAATGTTTGATTCAGGCCTTCAATAATTTTCGCTTGATTATACACAATAAAATCTTTTTGTGTTTCAACCACTTGCTGGATGTTTTTCCCCATTAAAACACCCAGTGCATAGGAAGAGTCCTCAACAAATTTAGGATTCTTTAAGTTGTCACCCTCTGCCGCCAAAGCCGAAGCAGACAACGCCGAAGTAGACAATGCACTTGCCACGAACAGCGCGACGACCGATAATTTTTTCTTGATTGACATTTGTTTGTTACCCCTCAATTGGTTTGCTGTGGTTTAGGTAAATCATCTTATACTATATATTTGATGCCGAATAGGTTAAAGTGTATTTTTTATATATGGGTCTTTTTTGCGAAATCAATATGCCGTCACTCAACGAATTACAACAACAGCTCGCCGAATTAGAGGTGAAAATCACCTTTCAGGAAGGCACAATCGAAGATTTGAACCAAGCCATCATCGAACAGCAATTTCTTATTGACAAATTGCAACACCAATTGCGCCTGCTAGCACACAAACTCAGTGATTTGCAGCCGTCTAATATTGCCTCACAGTCAGAAGAGACGCCACCACCACATTACTGACAATACCACACATCAACTATTGTCAACATTGCACTTAAAGTGCGGTCTGCTGCGTTTTTTCCTCCACAATTTTCAAGGCGCCTTTGGCAATCATGCGCAACTGTAAAATCAGACGCTGCTTTAAGGCATCACGTTCTTTATGATTCATATCCAACGCATGCGATCCGGCAGTAAACACAATGGTGACCATGCCTTCGGCTTGAACATAAGCAAGGTAGCGCGAATCTTTTTCTTGCACCGCAATATATTCGGTCAATTCTGCCACAAAATGCTGAATTTCACGCGCCGCAGCGGTACGAAACTCTTGTGAAGTACCTGAACTTTCGCGTAATAATAAGCGAAACATATTCGGTCGCTCGCTGATAAATTCAAAAAAGGTTTCCACCGAAATCACCAATACACTGCCACCACGCTCAATCCGCTTGCGTGCTTGGCGCATCAGTTGGCGCAAAATCAAACCGGCTTCATCAACCATGGTCAATCCCAGTTCGTCCATATCACGAAAATGACGATAAAACGAAGTCGGTGCAATGCCGGCTTCGCGTGCCACTTCACGCAGACTGAGTGTTGAAAAACTTTTTTCGGCACTTAGCTGGTTAAACGCTGCGTCAATCAAAGCACGACGTGTTTTCTCTTTTTGTTGGGCACGTACTCCTGCCATCGCATTTTTCCACTGTTTTAAGCTTAAGTTAGAATCGGCATCACTACCGCCTGAATCATTTTCGCAATTCGTTCATAACGTGCCCGCAGCGGTGAGCCCGGGCGGTAAACTAAGATAACACTACGATATGGCGCAGGGTCATTAAAAGGAATATATTCCACGCCTTGGCGGTTACCCTCGTTGATAATCGCCAATTTAGGCATCAAGGTGACACCGGTATTGGCTGCCACCATATTGCGCAGCGTTTCCAGACTGGTGGCTTTAAAATGTCCATTCTCATGTGCGCCGGCGGTAAAACAGTAATCCATAGTCTGCTCACGCAGGCAGTGTCCATCGTCTAACATTAGAATTTCATGATCTTTCAGCACACTCAGCGGCAATGACCGCTCTTTTGCCCATTGATGTTTTGGCGAGACCGCTAACATCATCTCTTCTTTAAACATCGGCACTTCAATAAACCCGGCAGTTTCGGGCACCTGCACCAAAATAGCACAATCCAATTGCCCCATTTCCAGCTTTTCCAATAAGCTTTGGGTTTGTGCCTCATACAAATACAGCTCCAGTTCAGGGAAATCCTGCTCTAACACCGGCAGCATACAAGGTAATAAATACGGACCTAAAGTCGGAATCACCCCGATATGCAACGGTCCGCTCATCTCTTTGCCCTGATTACTTGCCATCTCCTTGAAAATTTGCACCTCAAGTAAAATTTTTCGAGCTTGCTCAACCAATAACATACCGGATTGGGTAAACAATACTTTACGGCTGGTGCGTTCTAACAGCAAAATACCTAGCTCGTCTTCCAGTTTACGGATTTGTCCGCTAAGCGTCGGTTGACTGACATGGCAGGCATCCGCCGCTTTACGAAAATGCTTATATTCCGATAATGCAACCAAATATTCCAAGTCTCGAATATTCACAACAAACCCCTATAAGTGATAATCAATAAATATTGATGGATAACATAGAGGAAAACGATTAAAAAATCAAAAATTAATCTGTTGAAAAAATCACAATTTTCTGTTTTTTAGCATAAATTTACGCTTTATCATGCTGAAATCGATCAGAATCACGGCTTCTTCGCTGACAACGAAGCGCAACAATGGTAGGATGATGGCATTATTATCCGCTTTGCAAAATCAACTATGAAGAAATCTATCAAAATTGCAACACGACAAAGCCCACTGGCTTTATGGCAAGCTCATTTTATTCAATCCCGTTTACAACAGCTCTATCCAGAGCTGCGCATTGAATTGATTCCGATGGTGACCAAAGGCGATATTATTTTGGATACCCCATTGGCGAAAATCGGCGGTAAAGGCTTGTTTGTGAAGGAATTGGAGGCGGCTTTATTAGAAAACCGTGCCGATATAGCGGTGCATTCCATGAAAGATGTGCCGATGGAATTTCCGCAGGGCTTAGGCTTAAGTGTGATTTGCGAACGTGAAGATCCGCGCGATGCGTTCGTTTCCAACCGCTATACCGCACTTGACGATTTGCCGCAAAGTGCGGTCGTCGGCACCTCAAGTCTGCGTCGTCAAGCCCAACTAAAAGCTCTGCGCCCGGATCTGCAAATCCATTCGTTACGCGGCAATGTCGGAACACGCTTGAATAAATTGGATAACGGTGATTATGATGCCATTATTCTTGCCGCCTCCGGTTTAAAACGTTTAGGCTTGAGCGAACGTATTCGCTCGATCATTCCGGAAAGCCAATCGCTGCCTGCCGCCGGACAAGGGGCTCTTGGTATTGAAACCCGTATTGACGATCATGAAATCAATCAGCTGCTGCAACCGTTGCAACACCTAGAAACCACCTGTTGCGTCACCGCCGAACGGGCCATGAACCGCCATCTGCAAGGTGGCTGTCAAGTGCCGATTGCCGGTTACGCCACACTGCAAAACGGGCAACTACATTTAAAAGCCTTGGTTGCCGAGCCTGACGGCTCATTGATTTTACGTGCGGAAGGCAGCGCTAGCGCCGTCCAAGCCGAACAACTGGGGATCTCTGTCGGCGAACAGTTGCTGGCACAAGGCGCAGATCGAATCTTACAAGCCATTTACCACCAAGCATAAAACGGAGTTTAACATGGCTGTTTTAATCACCCGGCCACAGCCCAACGGCGAACCCCTGTGCAAGTTGCTCAACCAACAGGGATTTGCCACTTTATATACTCCGTTATTCAATATCGAGAAAGGACGCGAACTCAACCAATTGCCGACTAAGCTGCAAAACTTGCCAAGCGGCTCGTTAGTTTTTGCCGTCTCCAAGAATGCCATCAGTTATGCTAATCAAGTGTTGCACAACGTCGGGTCACACTGGCGTTCCGACCTGCATTATTTCAGTGTCGGCAGACGCAGTGCTGAATATTTCACTGCGTTGAGCGAACAGTCGGTGCTCTACCCCTACCCAAATGAGACCAGCGAAGGCTTACTCGGTTTACCACCAATGCAGGATTTGAATGGCAAAAAAATTCTGGTGCTACGCGGCAACGGCGGACGCGAACTGTTTCGCCGACAAGCCGAAGCACGTGGTGGCAACGTTGAGATTATCGAATGTTATCAGCGAATTGCCAAAGAATATGATAATATTGAACAAATCAGCGTGTGGAAACGGGCGGGAATCAACACGATAGTGGTGACCAGCAATGAAATTTTACGTTATTTAGTGGAATTTGTGCCCAAAAATGACCATAATTGGTTAATGCAGTGTCATTTAATCAGCATCAGCCGACGTATTACCCAATTAGCCAAAGCCTATGGTTGGTTACAAATCACCCAAACTGCTCGTGCTGATAACGCATCAATATTAGAAACGCTACTACTTTTAAAAAACAGCCATTAAAAAACAACTGAATGAGCAAAGATTGAACTAGCGAGGTAGAACAAATGAGTGAGAAAAATATCAAAGCTCCCGGTAATCCAGAGCCACAAACCGAGCAAAATAGTGCCGGCGACAGCAAGACACAAGTGGCTGAGAATGCTAAAAGCACCACCTCATCTGCCTCTAAAAGTGGCGAGCAAGCTTCGGTAGCGAAAGCATCTACAGCTCAAGATTCCCCGCCGAAAGCCAGTGCTGCCGATAAAAAAACAAACGCAACAGATTCAACCACAACAACATCAGTTGAGAAACCGATAGCGGAAAAACCAATGAGCAACCCAAAACAGAGCGAAGCCAAAAGCCAACACACCACTTCAGCAACTACAACTAAAAAATCCGGTGGTACAGGATTTTCCCTGTTGGCGATCTTAATCGCATTAGGCATCGGCGGTGTCGGCTATTATTGGGGTAACCAGCAACTTGATACCTTACGCAATCAGGTGACCGCACTTTCCGCTCAATTGCAGCAACTGCAATCTCAGCCGGTGGCTACTGCTTCTTCGTCCACACCTGAACCTGCGTTGTCTGAACTGAATGCAACCATAAACGCACAGCTCAATGCGTTACAAAATCAGCAGGAAAGTGTGCAGCAACAGACACAAAGCGATATCAAGCAATTGATTAGCGATCTGAATTTACAAAAAGCAGAAAACAGTGAGCTCCGCAACCAACTGAATAAATTAACATTTGACAGTAAAGCCGAGCCGAATGATTGGCTGATGTCGGAAGCCGATTTCTTATTGACCAATGCCCAGCGCAAACTTGTACTGGACAACGATATTGATACTGTGGTTTCCCTCTTACAAGAAGCCAACCAAACCTTACAAAAAGTTTCCGGCTCGCAAGCTGTTGCGGTCAGAACCGCAATCAGTCATGATCTCAACCAATTACAAAACCTGAATGAAGTCGATCAAGACTTAATCATGTCACAGCTAAGCCTATTGGTTTCGCAAGTCGACAATCTCAAAGTGCTGGCGCTCAATCCAAATCGAGGCAACAACAGCGAAGTCAGTGATTCAATTAATGATTGGCAAAGCAACTTAGAAAAAAGCGCCTCTTCTTTCTTGGATCACTTTATCCGTATCAGCAAAAAAGAGGAAGATCGCCCGGAATTATTGGCGCCGAATCAAGATATTTACTTAAGAGAGAATATCCGCTTAAGCTTGCTGACCGCACTTTCAGCAGTGCCTCGTCAACAAAATGAAGTCTATAAACAATCGCTCAATTCGGTTGCAACTTGGCTACGCAGCTACTTTGATACCGATGATTTTTCGGTGCAACAATTCCTACAACAAGTTGACCAACTGAAAGAACAATCGATCTATATTGATGCACCACAGCAACTCAACTCATGGCAAGCCATCGGCACCCTGCTAAACCGTGATCACCGCACTTTGGAACGAATTTCAAACGATGCTGCTGCAACATCCAAGCGCACCAATGCTGACGCTATAGGTGGTGGCATCGGCAACACCGCTGAAAAACCGGTGGTAACCGAAACGGCAGAACCGACGACGACACCAACCACTGCTCCGGAGGCTCAAACAGCACCGGCAGCCGATGCAGCCACTGACGCCAGCAAAGATCCTGCTGCCGAATCTGCACAATAATAGGAGCTTGCCGTTATGTTTAAAATACTGTTTTTAATGCTGATTTTACTTGCCGGATTGATTGCCGGGCCGTATTTATCCGGCAAACAGGGCTATGTGCTAATTTCGACCTCAAGCCACAATATCGAAATGACAATTCCGACCTTAGTCATCTTCTTTGTATTGGCGCTTGCAGCCGTCTATACCGTTGAAACTGTTATCTCCCGTTTTTGCCGCTTGAACAAAAGCACCTACGGCTGGTTCTCCCGACGTAAACGCCTGAAAGCGGAAAAACAAACCCTCGCTGGTTTGATCAAAATGGATGAGGGCGACTACGCCAAAGCGGAAAAATTGATCGGGAAAAATGCGAAACACGCCAGCGAACCGGTGCTCAATTTCATTAAAGCGGCAGAAGCCGCACAGCAAAAAGGTGATGAATTCAGCGCCAATAAATATTTGATTGAAGCCACCAAACTTGCCGGCAACGATAATCTTGTGGTTGAGTTGGCACGCACCCGAATTCTGTTGCAACAAAGTAAACTGTCTGCGGCGCGCAGTTCAATTGACAGTTTATTACTGATCGCCCCCTATAATCCGGAAGTATTGCGCCTCGCCGTCGATATTTACCTGCAATCCAAAGCCTATACCTCATTAGACGAATTGTTCGGTCGGGTGGAAAACAAACTGAATTACAGTCCTGAAAAACTGTCGCAGCTGCGCCATCAAATCGAGGACGGCTTGCAAGATGAGAAATTGAATGAAGACGGGGTCGATGGGCTGCTTGCCTGGTGGGAAGCGCAGCCACGCAAACGCCACAATGATATTTATGCCAAAATCGGTATGGTCAAACGTTTGATCGCTGCCAATGATCATGACTCCGCCTATGACATCGCACTGGAAACCATTAAGAAAGTAGATAAAAAAGCGGATCGCTTAGCACTGTTACAACAACTACCGCACTTGCAGCTGGAAAACGACAGCAAACTAATTAAAATCCTAGAAAAACAGCTGCGTAACGAAAACGACAGTGAGCTCAAGGTCGCCTACAATCGTGCCTTGGGTTATTTGGATGTTCGTTTAGGTGAATTTGAATCCGCAAAAACTTACCTGAATAATGTGCTGTCCGAACCGCACTTGCTTAAATCCAGTGACTTTACGATGGCAGCTTATACTTATGAACAATTGAAAGATCCTGCCAGCGCTGAAAAAGTTCGCAAACAGGGCTTGCAATATGTCATGAAATCACAGCAAGGCAAAACTGAACCCGCTACAACAACAACCTCTGTTGCAGTTCCCAACAATAAGCAGAAATAGCGAGTAAGCTATAACGTAAAAGCGGTTTATTGACAACAATAAACCGCTTTTTTACTGACGACCGCACTTTTGGTATTACAAAATAAAGCGGCTTAAATCCTCGTCTTCCACAATGTCGCTAAGTGCGGTGCTAACATAATTGGCATCAATGCTGACACTTTGACCGGACATTTCACTGGCATCAAATGAGATTTTGTCCATCAAACGCTCTAACACCGTATGCAAGCGGCGCGCCCCGATATTTTCGGTTTTTTCGTTGACACGGAAAGCCGCTTCGGCGATTTTTGCTACCGCATCATCGGTAAACTCAACGTTCACCCCTTCGGTCGCCATCAAGGCTTTATATTGCTGGGTCAATGACGCATTCGGTTCGGTCAAAATCCGCTCGAAATCCTTACTGCTCAAGGCACTCAATTCGACCCGAATCGGTAAACGTCCTTGCAATTCAGGGATCAGATCCGACGGACGTGCCACTTGGAATGCCCCGGAGGCGATAAACAAAATATGGTCGGTTTTCACCATGCCGTGTTTGGTATTAATCGTACTACCTTCCACTAACGGCAGCAGATCGCGCTGCACCCCTTCGCGCGACACATCCGGACCGGAGGTTTCGCCGCGTTTACAGATTTTATCAATCTCATCGATAAACACGATACCGTGCTGTTCGGTGGCTTCAATCGCTTTTTGTTTCAACTCTTCCGGATTGACCAATTTTGCGGCTTCATCTTCGATCAACACTTTCAACGCATCTTTAATCTTCATTTTGCGTTTTTTGGTCTGCCCGCTCGACATATTTTGGAACATCGACTGCAATTGACTGGTCATCTCTTCCATGCCCGGCGGTGCCATAATTTCTACACCGACCGAAGCAGCCGCCACATCAATTTCAATCTCTTTTTCGTCCAGCTGCCCTTCGCGCAACTTTTTACGGAACACTTGGCGCGTACCGCTCTGTTTATCGGCTTCCTCTTCGGCGCCCCAGCTGTTTTTTGCCGGCGGCAGCAGAATATCCAAAATGCGATCTTCCGCCATCTCTTCCGCACGATAGCGGTTTTTGTCAATTTCCGTTTGACGCACCAGCTTCATCGCCGTATCGGTCAAATCACGGATAATCGAATCCACTTCCTTGCCGACATAACCAACTTCGGTGAATTTGGTCGCTTCCACTTTGATAAACGGCGCATTTGCCAGTTTTGCCAAACGGCGGGCAATCTCGGTTTTGCCGACCCCGGTCGGTCCAATCATCAGAATATTTTTCGGTGTGACTTCATGGCGCAGCGCATCATTCAACTGCATTCTACGCCAGCGGTTACGCAACGCAATCGCGACCGCTCTTTTGGCATCGTGTTGCCCGATAATATGTTGATCTAATTCGGATACAATCTCGCGCGGTGTCATCTCAGACATATTTTTTCCTTCCTATTACTTATTCAGACAACAGTTACTCGGGCAACTGCTCGATAGTTTGATTCAAATTGGTGAACACGCAAATATCACCGGCAATTTTAAGTGATTTTTCCACGATTTCGCGTGCCGACAAGTCAGTGTTTTCCAATAACGCCCGTGCCGCCGACATCGCATAGTTGCCGCCGGAGCCGATTGCCAGAATATTATCTTCCGGCTGCACCACATCGCCGTTCCCGGTGATGATCAGCGATTCGGTTTCATCCGCCACAATCAACATCGCTTCCAAACGGCGCAAAGCCCTGTCAGTACGCCACTCTTTCGCCAGCTCAACCGCACTTTTCAATAAATGCCCCTGGTGCATTTCCAGTTTGCGTTCAAACAGCTCAAACAGCGTGAACGCATCCGCCGTACCGCCGGCAAAACCCGCCAGCACTTTGTTGTGATACAAACGGCGCACCTTGCGCGCATTGCCTTTCATCACCGTGTTTCCTAAAGAAACCTGCCCGTCGCCACCGACGACAACTTGCCCGTCGCGGCGCACACTTACTATCGTGGTCATAAATAAATTACCTCATTTTGATTGGCTTAATGTGATTTATATGGAGATAAAAAGTGCGGTTTCAAGGCAACAAGCGGCTTTATTTTCGGCTGTACTGTAGTCGGTATTCATTCGGAGTCCGTGAATATTCCTTTTTAAAAACCGAATAAAAATATTGGATAGACGGGTAACCGCATATTTCTGAAATGTCATTAATCGAAATCGAGGTTGATCTCAGCAATTTTCTGGCTCGTTCTACTTTTTCTTGATAAATAATTTGATGGATCGTTTTGCCGATTTCCGTTTTAAAACGGCCCTCTAAATTAGAACGCGACGTTTTGACGTAATCCAACACTTGTTCCACTTTAATTCCGGAACAAGCATGCAAGCGGATATAGTGCATGGCTTGCATCACTAACGGATCATGGATTGAGCGATAATCAGTTGAAGCTCGTTCAGCCACTTTCACCGGCGGAATCAAAATCGGCTGGCCTTTCACTTTTTTACCGGTCAATAACCGATGTAACAGCTTAGCCGCTTGGTAACCCATTTCTTTCGTGCCCTGCATTACCGATGATAGCGACACCCGTGAAAAATATTGGATTAATTCTTCATTATCAATGCCGATAATACAAATTTGTTCCGGCACGGCAATCTTCAAATGCTCACAGGTTTGCAATAAATGCCGCGCTCTGGCATCAGTCACGGCAATAATTCCGGTGTGTATTGGTAAAGATTGAATCCATTGGTTCAGTTGCTGTTGTGAATCCTGCCAATTGTCATGCCGGGTTTCATACCCCAGATACACTTGGCTCTGATATTGATTTTCCTGCATCAGTTTTTCAAATACATAGCGCCTTTCTTCAGACCAATGACAAGGATTCGCCGTCGGCACACCATAAAAAGCAAAATGGTTTAACCCCTTTCCTTTCAAATGGTTAAATGCCATTTCGATTAATTGCTGATTGTCCGTTGCGACATAAGGAATGCCCGGAGGATAATCTGCACTATTATGATAAGAGCTGCCAACGGCAACCAGCGGAAGATTTAATTCTTGTAATTTATGTGCCAACTGAGGATTATCAAAATCAGCAATCACCCCGTCCACCATCGCCAAATTGATACTCTCGTCATGATGAACAAAATCGTCTGGCAAAAAAATATCCCAGTTACATAACGAAGCCTGTATATACTCGCCAATACCTTCCATGACCTCGCGGTCATAAACTTTATTAGCATTAAACAGCAGCGCGATGCGGTGATATTCGGTGGTCATGGCAAGATCCTTTCAATCAAATCATCAAAAAGTCCAGCAACTATAAAATAAAAAAATGATAAACAAAAGGGTTAGCAATCGGATAACTAACCCCTAATATAATTTGGCGAATTGAATTTTATGCTTTTTTCTTACTCATTGAATCTGCCCAGACAGCTAATAGCAAGATACCGCCTTTGACAATATATTGCCAAAATGTCGGAACATCTAACATACTCATGCCGTTATCTAAGGAGGCAATAATCAACGCACCAATAATCACGCCCCAAACGCTACCGACGCCGCCAGCCAAGCTTGCACCACCGATAACACAGGCAGCAATCGCATCTAACTCTGCATTTTGCCCGGCCGACGGTGAACCTGCACCTAAACGGGCGCTCAAAATTAGCCCTGCAATTGCAACCATAACCCCATTAATCGAAAAAATGGCTAACTTTATTTTTTCTACTTTAATACCGGATAATCTGGCCGCTTCAATATTGCCACCAATGGCATAAATATAGCGTCCAAATGCCGTTTTCTTAGAAATAAAATATCCAACAACTGCCAGCAGAGACAAAATCAATACAGGAACTGGGATACCTCGATAATCATTTAAAAGATAAATTGCGCCGAGCAATAGCATGGCTATGATAATATATTTCAAAAAGTCTTTTGAAATCTGTGGTACGGGTAATGCCAGTTTTTGTCTAGAGCGGCGTTGATAATTACCCCACGTTACAAACAATGTAATCGCAACGCTGCCGATAATAAAACCTAGTTCATTCGATAAATAACCTTGTCCGATTTGCGTCATCGAAGCTGATGTCGGAGATACTGTCGTACCATTTGTCATACCAATCAAAATGCCCCGGAATGCCAATAATCCAGCTAAAGTCACGATAAACGAAGGGACTCTCTGGTATGCAACCCACCACCCATTCCAGATACCGAACATTAACCCCAACAGTAATGTTGCCATAATTGTTACCGGTAATGGCCAGCCCCACCACACATTAGTAATGGCTGCGAAACCGCCTAATAATCCCATCAGAGAACCGACTGACAAGTCAATTTCCGCGGAAATAATCACAAATAACATTCCAATTGCCAAAATACCGGTAATGGACGTTTGTCTTAATAAATTTGAAATATTTCTCGCACTTAAATAGGCGCCGTCCGTCATCATTGAAAAAAATAGCATAATGACGACAATTGCGATTAACATTATATAAACTTGCAAATTGATCGATTTTAACTTTTTCATACCATTATTCCTTAAGTGCAACTTCCATGACTTTTTCTTGGGTGAGGTTTTGATTAATTAGGTTTCCCTTTATTTTTCCTTGATGCATCACCAAAATCCGGTCACTAATACCGAGAACTTCGGGCAATTCGGAAGAAATCACAATGATACCGACACCTTTCTTTGCCAATTCATTGATTAATTTATAAATTTCATATTTTGCACCGACATCAATCCCCCTAGTCGGTTCATCAAGGATAAGAATTTGGGGATTTAGCAATAATGCTTTTGCCAAAATTGCTTTTTGTTGGTTGCCACCGCTTAAGCGACCGATTGCCAAATCTGGGGAAGAGGTTTTTACCTTTAACTCTTTAATCGAACGTTCAATAATCGTTTCTTCGAGAGGTTCATTAATCATAATTCGCTTAATCGAATAGTTTTTTAATGAAGAAAGTGTAATATTCTTATCTACCCCCATTATCGGCACGATTCCGTGCCGTTTTCTATCCTCCGGCACCATAAAAATGCCATTGTTAATTGCGGAGGCACAGTCTTTATGTTGTACCTGTCGGTTATTTAAATAAAATATTCCATTAAACTTCCCGGCGTAAGCACCAAAAATACACTGAACCATTTCGGTTCGCCCTGAACCGACTAATCCCGCTATGCCTAAAATTTCACCTTTACACAAATGAAAACTGGCATTATCGACCCGCTTAATGTGTGTATTGACATAGTGCCAAGCAGTCAAATTCTCAACGCGTAATAATTCTCCACCAATCGAGTGTACTTCATGCGGATATAATGACGTGATCTCTCGTCCGACCATCATAGTGATAATATCGTCCTCACTCATCTCTTTAGCATCTCTCATGCCAATATGCTCACCATCACGAATAACACAAATTTGATCCGAAATAGCTTTCACTTCATTCAATTTATGTGAAATATAGATGCAGGCGATATTGTGCTCTTTTAGATCTTGGATAAGGGACAACAAAACATCAGTTTCTTTTTCCGTCAGTGAAGCGGTTGGTTCGTCTAAAATCAATAATCTGACATTTTTGTTTAACGCTTTTGCGATCTCTACCAATTGCTGCTGTCCAAGCCCGAGTTCACCGACTATCGTGTCCGGATCGATATCAAGTTGCACCTGAGATAAGATTTTTTTCGCCCGGATATACATTTCATTTTCATTCGTCAACCCATATTGGGAAATTTCATTTCCAAGAAAAATATTATCCATTACCGACATATTTTTCACTAACGCCAATTCTTGATGGATAATCGAAATACCTTTACTTTCGGTATCTTTAATATTTTTTGATTTTAATAATTCATTTGCGAAGTAAATATCACCTTCATAATCTCCATAAGGATATATACCGCATAATACTTTCATTAAGGTTGATTTTCCTGAACCATTCTCCCCACATAATGAAAGTACTTTACCCGGTGAAATCGAAATAGAGACATTATTTAGTGCTTTTACATCACCAAATTTTTTTACAATCCCTTTCATCTCTAATAATGAATCCATAGCAACCACCTAAACTGATTATGTTGATTTTAAGGGAGGATATGCCTCCCTTATATTTAATAGAAATTTTATTTACTATAAATACTCTCTTTACTATGGAATCCGTCTTGAATAATCGTTTCTTCAATATTTTCTTTGACAACCGCAATCGGATCGAGAAGATAGGAAGGCACCTCTTTTACGCCATTATTCAAATTAGCATTGCTCTCTATTTTTTCATCTTTAGCCAATCCGACAGCAATTTCCGCTGCTTTATCTGCCAATTTTGTAATCGGTTTATATACCGTCATGGTTTGCGTACCTTCTACAATCCGCTTAATGGCAGCCAAATCCGCATCTTGTCCGGAAATCGCAACTTTGCCGGATAAACCTTGCGCACTCAAAGCCTGAATTGCGCCGCCTGCGGTTGCATCATTGGAAGCAACCACCGCATCAATATTATTGTTATTCGCGGTTAAGGCATTTTCCATGATTTGTAACGCTTTTTCCGGCAACCACGAATCTACCCATTGATCACCAATGACTTTTATCGCACCTTTATCAATTAAAGGCTGTAAGATATTCATCTGACCTTGTCTGAATAATTTCGCATTATTATCAACCGGAGAGCCGCCCATCAAAAAATAATTTCCTTTCGGTTTAATACTGACAATTGTTTCCGCCTGTAACTCACCGACTTTTTCATTATCAAATGAGACATAAAAATCCAGATCCGCATTATTAATCAAGCGATCATATGCCAAAACTTTAATACCTGATCTTTTCGCTTCAGCGATCACATTACTCAACACATCGCCATTGTGCGGGATAATCACCAGAACATCGACGTCACGGTTAATCATATTTTCAATTTGAGAGATTTGCGCACTATCATCCCCATTGGCAGACTGTACAAACACTTTTGCACCTAAAGCTTCTGCTTTCTGAGTAAAAATACTACTATCTTTCTGCCACCGCTCTAAACGTAGATCATCTATCGACATTCCGATTGTTAAATCTTTTGCATTAACAGCACCACTCATTCCGCCAACCACCAGTGCTGCTAATAATAAACTGCTTTTAAGTTTCATATAAAATACCTCACATGTAATTAATAAAAGGTTACTTTGTCTATATGACAACCTCAATATTTTCTATTTCAAGCAAAAACACAATTAATGAATTTAATTTTCATATTACGATTTATGTTTTATGTGATTCTAATCACAACTCACTATTTACTTGTTTGTGATATCTATCACATAAAACAATATTATGAATAAAGAAACAAAATAACATAATTGCCCCACTCTCCTGCTTACCTTTATCTTTATTCCGAAACAAACATATTCACACAGGAGAAGAGCATGACACATTATTTTGAAAAAATTGATCAGATTAAATATGAGGGTAAAAACAGTAAGAATCCCTTTGCTTACCGCTATTACGATGCCGATCGTATGGTGTTGGGCAAAACCATGGCTGAGCATCTGCGCTTGGCGGTCTGTTATTGGCACACGTTCTGTTGGAATGGAACGGATATGTTCGGTAGCGGTTCGTTAGATCGTCCTTGGCAACACGCACTGCCTCCATTAGAAGCGGCAAAACAAAAAGCCGATATCGCCTTTGAATTTATTAAAAAACTGAATGTACCGTACTACTGCTTTCACGATATCGATGTTGCACCGGAAGGTAATTCGTTCAAAGAATATCTGCATAATTTCTCAACCATCGTCGATGTTTTGGCTGAGAAACAAGCGCACAGCGGGATTAAATTGCTGTGGGGAACAGCGAACTGTTTTACCAATCCACGCTATATGTCAGGTGCGGCGAGTAATCCAAACCCTGAAGTCTTTGCCTGCGCCGCAACCCAAGTGTTCCATGCGATGAATGCCACCCAAAAACTGCAAGGCGAGAACTATGTCTTATGGGGCGGGCGCGAAGGTTATGAAACCCTGCTCAATACCGATTTAAAACGTGAGCGGGAACAGCTCGGGCGTTTTATGCAACTGGTGGTTGAGCACAAATACAAAATCGGCTTTAACGGTACATTACTAATTGAGCCGAAACCGCAAGAACCGACCAAACATCAATATGATTACGATGTTGCCACCGTATATGGCTTCTTAAAACAATTCGGCTTAGAAAAAGAAATTAAAGTCAATATTGAAACCAATCACGCCACGTTAGCCGGGCACACCTTCCAACACGAAGTGGCAAGTGCGGTCGGATTAGGTATTCTCGGTTCGATTGATGCTAATCGCGGTGATCCGCAACTGGGTTGGGACACCGACCAATTCCCGAATAGCATTGAAGAAAATGCACTGGTGCTTTATGAAATTTTGAAAGCAGGCGGACTCACGACCGGCGGTTTCAACTTTGATGCCAAAATCAGAAGACAAAGCATTGATAAATATGATCTGTTCCATGCACATATCGGTGGAATCGATGTACTTGCCCAATCGTTACTCATTGCCGCCAATATGATTGAAGATCAACAATTACAGAATATCATTGCCCAACGCTATGCCGGCTGGAATACAGAATTGGGGCAATCGATTTTGAACGGCAAAGCATCGCTGGCTGATCTGGCAAAATTGGTTGAAAGCAACGCACTTGCACCACAGCCGGTTTCCGGACAGCAAGAGCGGTTGGAAAATATTGTCAACGCATATATTTATAAATAATCGGTAACAATATCAGGGGTAAGCAGCCTTACCCCTGGCTTTTTATTGACGGAGCAAATTATGTACCTCGGCATTGACTTAGGCACTTCGGGTGTCAAACTGGTGTTATTAGACGAGCGGCAAACCATTGTCGCCACTCATTCAACCGCACTTGCGCTCAGTCGTCCGCAGCCGCTGTGGTCGGAGCAACATCCACAGGACTGGTGGCAAGCGGTCAATACCGCTATTCAAGTCCTGAAAAACCAACATGATCTCAAACAGGTTAAAGCCATCGGGCTGACCGGGCAAATGCACGGTGCTGTGATGCTCGACAAGCAAAACCAACCGCTCTATCCCGCTATTTTATGGAATGACGGGCGCAGTGTTGCCGAGTGTCAGGAATTGGAACAGCAAGTTCCTGATTCACGCTTGATTACCGGCAATGTGATGATGCCCGGTTTTACTGCGCCTAAGTTAAAATGGTTCAAAAAACATCAGTCGCAACACTTCGAAAAAATTCATAAAGTGTTATTGCCGAAAGATTATTTGCGCTTGTTGATGACGGGGCGTTATGTCTCCGATATGTCCGATGCTGCCGGAACCCTGTGGCTGGATGTCGGCAAAAGGGTGTGGAGCAACGAATTATTAGCGGCTTGCGGCTTGTCGATAGAACAAATGCCGACATTGCTCGAAGGCAATCAAATTTCCGGCTACTTGTTGCCCGATATTGCCGAACAGTGGGGTATGAACCCGGTTCCGGTGGTTGCTGGCGGCGGCGATAATGCCGCCGGTGCGATTGGCGTTGGGTTATATAAAGCGGGGCAAGCCATGCTGTCGCTCGGCACTTCTGGGGTCTATTTTGTGGTCACGGATAAATTTGTCAGTAATCCGGAAAGTGCGGTGCACAGCTTCTGCCACGCCCTGCCTGAACGTTGGCATTTGATGTCGGTGATTTTGAGTGCCGCGGCTTGCGTCGATTGGGCGAACCAACTGCTTGGCATTCACGATATACCGCACTTTTTCGAACTGGCGGCCAGTGCCGAGGATTCTGATGTAATTTTCTTGCCGTATTTATCCGGGGAAAGAACACCGCATAACGACCCTTACGCCAAAGGCACATTTTGGGGCATGGATCACAACAGTAGTCAAGCGACACTGGCAAAAGCGGTGTTGGAAGGTGTCAGTTTTGCATTGGCGCAAGGCATCGAGGTACTGCACGCAAGCGGCGTTGCGGCGGACAACATCACCCTAATCGGCGGCGGTGCCAAAAGCCATTACTGGCGGCAACTGTTGGCGGATATCAGCGGAAAAACCTTGGAATACCGCCAAGGCGGCGATGTCGGCCCCGCACTGGGCGCGGCAAAGTTGGCGCAAATTGCGCTAAATCCGGAGAAAGCGATAGCCGATTTTTGTCCGCCTTTAGTATTGGAACACATTTATCAACCGAATCCGGCAAGGCAGGCGTATTACCACAGCAAAAAGGTGCGTTTTAACCAGTTGTATCAGCGCTTGAAAGGTTTTATCTAACTATTGAGCTATTAATTTATTCACGGCTCGGCGTGAGATATTGATTTTTAATCGATAAGCACATTATTCTCTTGCAATGGTGTGCTGATTCTTTGTGTTACCTTACATGAATTTTATCTTCCAAAAATCATAACCAATCTGAAGGCTAGAGATTATTTAAACTCTCTTTTAGTTCATTAAGTTTAAAGGGTTTGTGCAATAAAGGAAATGAGATAGCTTCTTCACTATGTGCTGAATAATTCCCCGTCATTAATAAAATCTTGATACTTGGACAATAGGTTCGTACGAATTTTGCCAGATCAATGCCCGTCAATTTGCCACTTAAGACAATATCTGATAATAAATAATCCACTTTATGACCGCACTTTAAGTACTCTATTGCGCTTTCTGCATTTTCAAAACTTATTGTTTGGTAACTTGCCGATTGTAATTGTTCCTCTAAAATTTCTCGTAAAGAATATTGATCTTCAACTAATAAAATCGAATACAAAAAGCGATCTGAAACTTGTTGGGTTATATTAGCCTCCATTGAAGTTTGTATTTGTTGCGCAAGCGGGAGTTGTAAATTAACCGTTGTTCCCTTTCCTAAACTAGATTGAACTGAAATACGCCCTTTTGATTGACGAATAAAACCATAGACCATAGACAGTCCTAAGCCACTGCCTTTTCCATGTTTTTTGGTGGTGAAAAACGGCTCAAATATTCTATTCTGCGTTTGTTGATCCATACCACAACCATTATCGATGATCTCAATTTGAATCATTTTTTCTTGTTGATATGTACGTTCAACCATTAATTGTGTTGATCGAATAATAATTTCCCCTTCGGAATTTAATGCATCCTTAGCATTTAATAATAAATTTACCAATGCTGTTTCCAATTGATTTCTATCCATATAAACAAAAGGTAAATTCTCTGCGAGATCCAACCGCACTTTTATGGTTGGTGGTAGGGTATGCTCAATTAAATCCGTAAATTCACACAACAATTGGTTAATATCAAAGGCACTGGGATGCAGTGGCTGTTTTCTTGCATAAGCCAGTAAACGCTGAGTTAACGTTGCACTGTTCTCTGCTGCCTTTAATGCATTTTGTATTCTTTTAGCCTGTTTTTCCGTTAATGAAGCAGAGTCAATCAAATCTAAATTTCCAATAATAACCGCAAGCAAATTATTAAAGTCATGGGCTATACCTCCGGTTAAATGACCGATAGTGCGCATTTTTTGGCTGTGAGCAAGATCAATCTCTAATTTTTTACGTTGAGTACGATCAATTAAAAATACAACTAATCCTCCATCCTGCAACATACTGATGCGCCATTCAAAGATACTATGGTTGTATTCAATTTCCAATGGTTCTTGCTCACTTCGCATCTCCAATAAATAGGTTAAATTAATTGGAATTTGCAAACCGTAAATCGAAGCATGATGATTAGATAAAAATGTTGCAAGCTGTGGCATCGTGCAACTTAATAATTGTTGCTCAGTTAAATTCAGTAACTGCATAAACTGTGCATTATATGAAACTAATTTTTGTTTTACATCAAAAATAGCCAATCCATCACGCATAGCTAAAAAGGTCTGTTCTAATAATTCACTTTTTTCTTTTAACAGTGCATCTGCATAATCTAGTTTAATCACATTTTGATGAAATATATCAAATGCACGTGCTAATTCACCGATTTCATCTTCAGCTTGCTGAGGCACAATAATATTTTTATCACCTTGCGACAAACGAATGAGTGCTTGTGTAATAGAAGATAATCGATACCCAATCAACTGGTAAAGATATATCCCCCAGATAATGATCAAGCCGATAATAAACAATGAGAAAAGTAAAATTGACAAGATATAATTTGAAAGATGATATTGGATTTTTTCAGAAACAGAGTTAACCTCTTCTATTTTATCCTGTGCTAGCTTTGTATAACCTGCATCAATATTTTTCACTAATGCATCTATTTGATTAACTAAAAATAGAATTCTCCAATTTATATCAGCTAACTTA
>NZ_VDHB01000148.1:0-3988 GCF_006227735.1 Testudinibacter sp. 'clade 2' | reverse complement strand
ATCAACAGACCCTATAATTGAACAGGTGTTACACCATTGGCAGATATTGAACAATATCCTCGCCGCTGATTAAAGATAATGAATTATTGTAATAAAATCAATACAACTGTAATAAAAACAATCCAACCAATAGATAAACTGCTTAAACCCACGCCAATTTCTTATAAATCAACTTTTTATCGTACAAAATTTGTTCGTAATTTTAATACTATTCATTTTCTTCAGACGTAAAAAAGCCGTCTAATGTTAGACGGCTTTTAAGAATTCGATAATTTAGCTAGATTAAGCAACGACTGTCACGTTTTCAGCTTTTTTACCACGTTGATCATCAACAATATTGAAAAGCACTGCTTGGCCTTCTTTTAAAGTACGAAACCCTTCGCTTTGGATTGCGGAAAAATGCACGAATACATCTTCTCCACCTTCAACTTGTAAAAAACCAAAACCTTTAGTTTCATTGAACCATTTAACGGTTCCTTTTACTTGCGACATTACTACATCCTACATTAATAATTAAAAAAATCTTACCTTACAACACTACAACCAAACCAGAGTTGATTTTCATGACATGGTAAAGCTTGCTCGATGAGCAGTCCGCATACTACCAACATAAACTCTAAATTACACGTTTTATTTTAGAAAGTGGCGGAAAAACCGCACTTTTGATGTAATAATGTGAAAAACATCACATTATTAGCCAAAACCTTTCTGGCTGTCTTATTCATTATAGCGATAATCTTGCCAATAACTTCTGATGAATCCCGTCAAAACTGCCGTTACTCATCACCAAAATATGATCACCCGCTTGTGCTTCTCCAGCGATCAACTCGATCAATAAATCAATATTACCACTCCATTTTGTCGGCACCGTTGATTTTTCAGCGATTTCTGCAACCTCCCAAGGAATATTGTCCGGCTGCAATAAAAAAATATAATCCGATTTCACCAACGAAGCCACCAGCTCATTTTTATGCAGCCCCATTTTCATGGTGTTAGAACGTGGCTCCAACACTGCCAAAATACGTTTTGCGCCACCGATGCGATCACGCAGCGCCGTCACAGTGGCAGCGATTTCTGCCGGATGGTGGGCAAAATCATCATATACTGTGATATCTTTAGCACAGCCTTTCAGCTCTAAACGACGGTTTGTATTGATAAATCCTGCCAGTGAAGCACAGGCTTTCTCCACCGAAACGCCGGCACGATATGCCGCCGCAATCGCCATTAACGCATTATGCATATTATGTTCGCCAAACACATCCCAACGCACTTCGGCAATTTTTTGTTGTCGGTGATACACCGCGAAATGGCTGCTGTCCTGCGCTATTTTCTGCGCAAACCATTCTCCTTCACGTCCAAGATGCTGCTGTTCACTCCAGCACCCCATCTCCAACGTTTGCTTGACTGTGGTATCATCTTTAACTGACAGCACCAATCCCGATTGCGGGATAATACGAATCATATGGTGGAATTGACGCTGGATCGCCATCAGATCATCAAAAATATCGGCATGGTCGAAGCCAATATTGTTGATAATCAGCGTATTGGGATTGTAATGCACAAACTTAGAGCGTTTATCGAAAAACGCCGTATCATATTCATCTGCTTCAATCACAAAATACGGACTTTCCCCCAACTGTGCTGAAGTCGAAAAATTACCCGTTACGCCCCCAATCAAAAAACCCGGATTCAGACCATTATCAGCCAAGATCCAAGCCAAAATGCTGCTGGTGGTGGTTTTACCGTGCGTACCCGAAACCGCCAATACCTTGCGGCTACGCAACAAATTATCGTGCAGCCACTGCGGGCCCGAGGTGTAAGGAATAGCATTGTCCAACACATATTCCACACAAGGATTGCCCCGTTTCATCGCATTGCCGATGATCACCATATCCGGCTGTGGAACCAATTGTGCCGGATCATAATTGGCAATAATCTCTATACCGCTCTTTTGCAAGAACGTGCTCATCGGTGGATAAACATTCACATCCGAGCCGGTCACTTTATACCCCATTTGCCGCGCAATAATCGCTACGCCCCCCATAAAGGTGCCGCAAATGCCCAAAATATGAATATGTTGCTGTTTTATCATGGTTTAATCGCTCTTTTCTTTCAATTAAAATGTGGTTGAGATCACAGATCCCAAGCTAATTCTGACGCAGGATCGAATGACTGCTATAATAAAATGTGTCGATTATATAACAAAAAATCACAAGATTCTTTTTTAATTACGGGAGCAAAAATGAAAACATTAGGTGAGTTTATTGTTGAGAAACAAGCAGATTACCCCAGTGCTAAGGGCGAATTGAGTGGTATTCTTTCCTCAATCCGTTTAGTCGCCAAAGTTATCCACCGCGATATCAATAAAGCAGGCTTGAGTAACGATATAATCGGCAATTCCGGGATAGAAAACGTGCAAGGCGAAGCTCAAATGAAATTGGATGCCTTTGCTCATGAAAAAATGAAAGCCGCATTGATTGCCCGTGACGAAGTTGCCGGTTTTGGTTCAGAAGAAGAAGAAAACTTTGTCGCATTCGACACCGAAAGAGGGCGAAATGCCAAATATATCATCTTAGCCGACCCACTCGACGGCTCTTCGAATATTGATGTCAACGTTGCTGTCGGCACCATCTTTTCTATTTATCGACGAATTTCCCCTATCGGTACTGCAGTAACTTTGGCAGACTTTTTACAACCCGGACACAAGCAGGTTGCTGCCGGTTACATTGTTTACGGTTCGTCAACCATGCTGGTTTATACCACCGGCAATGGGGTAAATGGTTTTACATATGACACCTCATTAGGTGTTTTTCTTCTTTCCCATGAAAATATCAAGATTCCGCAAAACGGCAAATGCTATTCGATCAACGAAGGTAACTATCTTAAATTCCCGATGGGAGTAAAAAAATACCTGAAATATTGCCAAGAAGAAGATGAAAGCAGCCACCGCCCTTACACCTCTCGCTATATTGGCTCTTTGGTCTCTGATTTCCACCGCAACCTATTGAAAGGCGGGATTTATATTTATCCGACTTCGACCCACTACCCACTGGGAAAACTGCGGTTATTATACGAAGGCAACCCAATGGCGTTTCTTGCCGAACAAGCCGGTGGGCTCGCCAGTGACGGCTATCAACGAATTTTAGACATCGAGCCGACTGAATTACATCAAAGAACACCATTATTTGTCGGTTCAAAAAACATGGTTGAAAAAGCCACCTCATTTATGCTTGAATATCAAAATCAGTAACAGTACGGTTTTCATCAAGAATTGACTTCATCATACAGATTGCTTTATGCTATCTGTATGATGTGAGGTGACTATGAATTTATTTTTGAAATATGGCTCAATTTTTATTGCTGTCTGTTTACTGATTGTCGCCTCGACTTTTCTTAAAGGGAAAAAAGAACATTCGCTGCCGGAATTCAAAAGCATTGCCTCCTACGCGCTGCCCGACTCCCCAATGCTGGACGAATTTAGATCCCGCATCAATTTAGAAGGCCCGGAATATTTTTTAACCAGCGATCAAAACATCACCAATCTAGTGCTGCGTTATAAAATCGGCATCAACTCTTCCAGACCGGTGCACTCTATCTCTTGGCTTTCTCTATACACTTACCAAGGACACATTATTTTTAACAAAGAGATTCAAGTGGTGTTTAATTCCGGTATGGATCAATACCAAAGCCGCAGCATCGATTCGGTCTTCCCAATCGACTCTATCTCACGTAACAACCGCATTTTTTTCCTCTCACCCAATCCAGAACTTGAAGCCATCGTGCTACCACTCAGCATTCAATATCTGGACGGCGGACGGTTGGAAGTGCCGTATTGAACATTATTGAGTAGGGTTTTGCATCCCGCTATCTATAGCAACACCGCTGTTTATTTATGTTCTGATTGCATGCAGGCAGTTAGGGTTGTACCCCATTATTTCCTTCTCCCTTGATGGGAGAAGGTGCCCGCAGGGGTACAACCCTAAGACAT
>NZ_VDHB01000147.1:0-11749 GCF_006227735.1 Testudinibacter sp. 'clade 2' | reverse complement strand
AGTGAATTCAAAGTGCGGTCAACCGCACTTTGAATATTACAATGGGTGTTACTTAATATACTTTACTACATCGTCAAAAGCGCGACGAGTTTTAGCACGAGGTTCACCGGCACGATAGCCAAAAGCCGCCATGACACTGAGTTTAAATGCTTGTGGGTCGTATAACCCTTTTTCTACTAATGCATTATTCAGTTTTTCAAGTGGGAAGCCTTCGATCGGGGTTGAGTCAATCCCAATCATGGCGGCGCTGGTCAGCATGTTGCCCAAGGCGATGTAACACTGGCGGCTTGCCCAGGCGTAATACGCTTCCTCTGTATTTAAATTAAATTCATTTTCACAAAAATTGCGGTAAAACCCCTCATATAATGCGATCACTTCAGCGGGTAATTTCATGATTTCTGCTCGTTGTTGGCGAATGTATTCGCTGCCGGGTTGTAATGCACTTTGTTGGCGAGCCAAAATAACAACAAAATGGCTGCAATCCATGATCTTATCTTTAGCTCCCCAAGCAATGTCACGAATCAACTCTTTGATTTGTAGATTCTCAATCACGAGAAAACGCCAAGGTTCCAGTCCAAAGGAGCTGGGAGACAAACGGGCTGTTTCTAGAATAAAAGTCAGATCGTCTTGGCTGATTTTTTTATTGGGATCGTAGCTTTTGCAAGCGTAGCGGTTGTGGTAAGCATCTAAAATTTGTTGTTTTGATATCATGTTAAGTTCCTAAAAAGTAATTTAAAAAGTATAGTGAAATAAAATAAGAAATCTACGGCGTTGGCTGCGCCTTGTATTTTTCTTATTTTATTCCACTATATAAAGTGCGGTAGTATCAATACGGATTATTTTCCACATTGCGACAGCGAGTGCAAGTGAAATCGAGATTATGATTTAAACCATTTTTCGCCATAAAAGAACAGTGTCATGCCGATAAATACAACAGTTAATCCAATAAATTTCCAGAGGGTTGCTGAGCGGACTGGCATTGAAATTAAGCCATAATGATCAATTAACATTGCCATAATCAATTGCCCGACAATGATA
Source organism: Testudinibacter sp. 'clade 2' (assembly GCF_006227735.1). NCBI lineage: Bacteria > Pseudomonadati > Pseudomonadota > Gammaproteobacteria > Pasteurellales > Pasteurellaceae > Testudinibacter > Testudinibacter sp. 'clade 2'. The sequence goes on along the minus strand of NZ_VDHB01000147.1, from coordinate 10,711 downwards.
AAAAACAGCATATTGCTGACCCCGACTTTTGGCGCAAGCAATACGGTGGTAAACACAACCATTGCGCCCAAAGGACCGCCGATCCATTTCCACCAAGGTTGATGAGGAAGATTGAACCAGACTTCGCTGAGGTTGGCTTTACTTAGCGTAATAAACAGTAGCAATAGGGTGCCGGTAAAGAAGGAGATTAATGCCGCGACCACAGGCTGATCGCCAACGGCTTTGCTGAGTTGGCTATTGATCGCAGCCTGAGTGGCGAGTGCTAATCCGGCTGCGAAGGCAATCAGGTAGAAAAACATTACAACGCGTCTTCGTTTTCTTCTGCGGTGCGAATGCGGATAACTCGTTCAACATCATAGATAAAAATCTTGCCGTCACCGATTTTTCCGGTTTGCGCCGTCTCGATAATAGTATCGACGCAAGCATCCACTTGTTCGTCAGCAATCACGATTTCCAGTTTAACTTTAGGTAAGAAATCCACCATATATTCAGCGCCGCGATAGATTTCAGTATGCCCTTTTTGACGACCAAAACCCTTTACTTCGGAAACCGTCATACCGGTAATGCCCACATCGGATAAGGCTTCTCGTACGTCATCTAATTTGAATGGTTTGATAATTGCTTCGATTTTTTTCATGTTGATTCCTTATATTCTTTGCGTGCTGATTTAGGGCGGAAACTTTCAATGATGTCTGGCACTGTATCAATATAAATGCCGTCGATCAACTGCAAACAATACGGAACGGCGCTAAAAATACCGTTGACCAATACTTTGCCGTGTTGATCTTTAACCCCCTCCAGCGTCTCCTTAATGGCTTTCGGCTGACCGGGCAAGTTAATGATCAGAGATTGTTTGCGAATCACGCCAACTTGACGTGATAGAATGGCAGTCGGCACAAAATGCAGGCTCACTTGGCGCATCTGTTCACCAAAGCCCGGCATTTCCCGATCAGCAATGGCCAGTGTTGCGTCAGGCGTGACATCACGTTTGGCTGGACCGGTGCCGCCGGTGGTAAGCACTAAGTGACAATGTTGCTGATCAACCAGTTCAATTAAGGTTCTCTCAATTTCGGTTTGTTCATCAGGAATTAAACGGGTTTCGACAGCAAAAGGTTCGGTTAAAGCATTTTCCAACCAACGTTGTAATTCCGGAATTCCTTGATCGGTATAAATGCCTTGCGAGGCGCGGTCGGATACTGAAACCAAGCCGATTTTTAACTGTGTTTGCATCTAAATCTCTTCCTTTATGTGTGGCTTAATTTATGGATTAGCCGCTGGCTGTTGCTCTTGTGCCTTCAGTTCGGCAATGGCATGGCTCATACTGCGCTGAATCAAGGGAACTCGCTCATCGTCAGGCGGTAATTGGCGCAGCATCATTTCCCACGACATTAATGCCATTTTATAGTCTTCTTTTTCAAACGCACTGAATGCCAATAAACTGAGCGCCTGAATATTATTATGATCTTGCTTAATTACTTCACGCAACAACAATTCGCCGCGTGTTTTATCATTCTCGTCTTGTGAGAACATTAGCACTCTGGCATAGCTTAACTTATATTCCGTATTTTCCGGCGCAAGTGCGGTGGCGCGTTTATAGCTGTCCAGCGCCAGTTGTCCGTTGCCGGCTGCCATACCAATTTGACCGAGCAGCCACCAATTTTTATCGTTATCCGGTGCCTGTTGCAGCTCAGCGCGCAGTGCGATAGTGAATTGTTGCAGCTCTTCAGCGGTTAACGGCTGTTGCTGTTCTTGTGCTAAACGTTGTTGCAAGTGCGGTAGCTGAGCGTGGGCATTTTCCAGCATACTCTCGCCATGCCATGACCCGACACTAAAATAGGTGACTAAGGCAATGGCTGTTAAGGCTAATGTGCCAGAAGTGAACCAGATTTTTCCGTTTTTCAAGCGACTGTTTTGCATTTCAGTTTGTTGTAACGGAATATCGTTTAGCAGCTGTTGTTGTAACTCACTTTCACTCTGTTGTGGATCGTCCAGTAAGCCTTGTTCATTATCTTGTTTTAATTCTTGCAGCCGATCGTAATAAAAGGCACGATTCAGATCTTGCTGCTGAACCGCACTTTTATTCTTATTTTTAGCCAATAACGGATAGAACGCCAATAATGCGGTGATGAGGGTGAGCAGTAAAAAAACGAGCCACAACATTATTTTTTCTCCTTATCGTCGCGCTGTAGAATCTTGTTCAAACGCTGTTGATCAAGCACAGGGTCTGCTGGCTGATGTCGCAAGTGCGGTTTGCGTCGGAATAAAATCAAAATGCCGATTAACAACAATGCTGCGGGAATCAGCCACAAGAGCAGTGTTGACGGCGCCAGTGGTGGATCATATGTGACAAAATTACCGTAGCGCTGCACCATATAATCAACCACTTCTTGTTTGCTTTTGCCTTGTTGCAGCAATTCATAAACTTTAGCCCGCATGTCGGTTGAGATTGTAGCATTCGAGTCTGCGATATTATTATTTTGACATTGCGGACAGCGCAGCTGCTGAGTCAGTTGTTGATAAGCCTGCTCTTGCTGCGGTGAGCTGAATTCATAACTGTCAATTGCGGCAAAAGTCGGCAGACTGAAAAACAGCAGTAATAAAACAATTAGCTTTTGCATGCTGTTTCCTCGCGTTGGATTTTTTCAAACAGCGATTTAAACTTCTCTTGCCAAACGGTTTCGTTCATATCGCCGGCATAGCGGTAGCGAATCACCCCTTGGCAATCGATCAGGAACGTTTCCGGTGCACCGTAAACGCCTAAATCCAAGCCTAGCATACCTTTTTGATCCAAAATATTCTGTTGATACGGATTGCCTAAATTTTTCAGCCATTGAGCGGCTTTAGTTAGATCATCTTTATAATTGATACCGACAATGGTGATATCTTGCTTGGCGAGCTGGTTTAAATATTGGTGTTCGGCATAGCAGGTCGGACACCAAGTTGCCCAGACATTTAGCAGCAATGGTTTACCTTGCTGAAAAATGGCCTCAGTAAGCGCTTGTTCCCCGTCTTGCAGAGATGGCAGTTCAAAGTGCGGTACTGGCTTGCCGACCAGTGCAGACTCCAATGTTTTCGGATCTTCACCGGCGGAGTTGCGCACCAGTTGCCAAGCAAATACTAAGACTAGCCCCAAAAATGCGAATAGTGGCAGAAACAGTTTTTTATTATTCATAGACATCTCCTCGCTTGGTGTTCTGCCGAGCAATTTTGCTCAAACGGTAACGGCGATCCAGCATTGACAACAAGCCACCAAGTGCCATAAACAGTCCACCAATCCAAATCCAGCGGATAAACGGTTTGTAATATAAGCGCACTGCCCAAGCGCCATCGTCCAGTCGCTCGCCAAGTGCTACGTAAATATCGCGCCCAAAGCCCCAGTCGATCGACGCTTCAGTCATGCTCATCCGGCTGACGGTGTAAAAGCGCTTCTCTGCGTGTAGGATGGTTTGCAGTTTGTCGTGTTTAAATACTTCGATTTGCGCTTTCACACCTTCGTAGTTGGCGCCGTTATGCGGGGTGACGCCTTGGAACACGAAACGGTAGTCAGCGATTTGTACGCTGTCGCCGCTGTTCATGCGAACATCACGTTCAATGCTGTAATTTTGGCTGAATGCGATACCGAATACTGTCATCGCCACCCCTACATGGGCTGCAATCATCCCCCAATGGGAACGAGAAAGTTTGCTTAAGCCTTTAACAAAGCTGTGGCGGTGAGTGGCTCGTTGCTGCATTTCGTATAAGCTGAGCAGCAAGATCAAGCTTGCCATCATCACGCCCAACACGGCGGTTGTGGTGATGCGGTCAAATAAAAAGTGCGGTAATGCGAAACCGCAGACGACCATGACAACCAGACTGATTATCACGGGCTTGCGAATAGCGCTGACTTGATCACGTCGCCATTTGACCAGTGGACCGATGCCGAGAATAAACGAAAACGGCACCATCAAAATTAAAAACATTTGATCGAAAAACGGCGCACCGACCGAGATTGAGCCTAAGCCTAATTGTTTATGGACTAGCGGTAACAGAGTACCGATGAGTACTATCGAAAGTGCGGTCATCAAAAACACATTGTTGAGCAGCAGCAGGCTTTCACGCGAGTAGCGTTCGTAGTGAGTGGTCGAACGGATCTGATGGCCTTTAACGGCATACAGCGCCAATGAGCCCCCGATGACCACCACCAGATAGGCGAGAATATATAATCCTCTGGTTGGATCAGACGCAAAGGCGTGCACTGACACCAAGATGCCGGAACGGACTAAAAAGGTGCCGAGCAAACACAGTGAAAATGCCAAAATCGCCAATAATACTGTCCACGCTTTGAAACTGCCACGTTTTTCGGTGACTGCTAAAGAGTGAATCAGCGCCGTGCCGGCAATCCATGGCATCAGCGAGGCGTTTTCTACCGGATCCCAGAACCACCAACCGCCCCAGCCCAGTTCGTAATATGCCCACCAAGAGCCGAGTACGATTCCAAGGGTTAAAAACAGCCATGCCGCCAGTGTCCACGGGCGTGACCAGCGTGCCCAAGCGGTGTCTAATGTGCCGCCGAGTAAGGCAGCGATGGCAAAGGCGAATGCCACTGAAAAACCGACATAGCCCATATACAAGAGTGGTGGGTGGAAGATCAAGCCAACGTCTTGCAACAATGGATTCAATTCACGACCATCGACCGGGAAATCGGGGAAAGTGCGGTCAAACGGGTTAGAGGTAAAAATAATAAATACCAAAAAACCGATGCTGATCAAGCCCATCACCGATAACACGCGTGCAATCGCTTCTTGCGGCAGGCTTTTGCTAAAAATGGCGACCGCTGCCGCCCACAGTGACAGTAGCCAGATCCACAGTAGCAACGAGCCTTCGTGCGATCCCCAAACAGCCGATAAGCGATAGTGCAGCGGCAACGTGGTGTTTGAGTTATTAACAATGTACTGCACGCTAAAATCGTTCACGGCAAATAAATAAGCCAGTGCGACAAAAGAAAATGTCAGGCAGAAAAACAGGCTGAATGTCATCGGTTTTGCCAGCGACATCAGCGTTGCATTATTGTTGCGACAGCCGTAAGCCGGTAACACGGTCAACAGCACAGCAAGCGCCAAAGACAATGCCAGTGCGTAATTTCCTAGTTCAGCGATCATTTGGTTGCCTCAGCTTTATTGGCGTCGATGGTTTGTTGCAAATGTTGTTGAAATTTATCCATATTTTGCTGGTCTTTTTCTGAAACGTTTTTCAAATCTGCGGCAGAAACACCCATCGGTTGATGGACTTTCTGCATTTGGCTTTCCAGCTCCGGCGGTACATAATTTTCGTCGTGTTTTGCCAATACTTCATGGGCTTTTAGGGTTTTTTCATCAATCAATACCCCTTGCGCCACAATGCCTTGCCCTTCACGGAACAGATCCGGCAAAATGCCTTCGTATTCCACTGTCACAGAGGGACCGATGTCATTGAGGTCAAACCGCACTTTCAGGCTGTTTGGATCGCGCACTACGGTGCCCTCCACCACCATGCCACCGATTCGCAAACGTTGTCCCGGTTGTGGTTTGGTGTCGCTTTTATGATCTTTGCCATAAATCACTTCAGTCGGGGTATAAAAAAGATCGATATTTTGTCGCAGCGCATACAGCATCAAACCAACGGCAATCGAAACACCGAGCAACGCTAGCAGTAATAGACTCAGGCGAGATTTGCGTCTTGGGTTCATTGCTGTTCTCCTTGTCGAGCTTGTTGAATCCGTTGCTGGCGTGCTTGTTCTTTAGCAATTTGCGTCAGCAAACGTTTTTTGTCATTCAGGCTGACCGCACTTAGTATCACGATTGCCAGCAGTGAAACGCCATAACAGAGCCACACATAGAAACCGTAGCCGCCCATATTCAAAAAATCTTGCCAAGTTTGGAAAAACGGGGTCATTTTTTCCCTCCAATAAATTGATTAGCCAAAGCCTGCACCCAAGGACGCTTTTGCTCTTCTTGCAGTAAAACATTGCGATAGCGGATCAGGGTTAGCCATAAAGATAAAAACAGAAAACCGAAAATGGAAAGCAGCAACGGAATCAACATTGATGTTGCCATTGAGGGCTTTTCAAATTTGGTGATGGTGGCGCCTTGATGTAAGGTGTTCCACCATTCGACCGAAAAGTGGATAATCGGCAGGTTTACCACCCCGACCAATGTCAAAACAGCAGCCGCTTTGGCAGCACTGCGGCGATCCTGAAAGGCGGAGTACAGCGCTAAAATACCGAGATATAAGAAAAACAGGATCAACGAGGCGGTTAAACGGGCATCCCAAACCCACCAGGTTCCCCACATCGGTTTGCCCCAAATCGCACCGGTGGCAAGGGAAAGAAAGGTTAATACCGCCCCAATCGGTGCCATGGCGATCATTGAAAGGTAGGCGTGACGAATCTGCCAGATCAAACCAATCGCAGCGGCAACAGCCATGGAAGCATAGATTCCCATCGACCAAATTGAGGCTGGAACGTGCACATAAATCATTCGAAAGCCATTGCCCTGCTGATAGTCGGCTGGTGCAAATGCCAAGCCCCAAACCCAAGCAACGCTCAGCAATAACAGGGCAAGCACCCCGGCATAGGGCGCAATGTTGCCGCAAATGCGGTATTGGGTTTCGGCTTTAGCGTAAGGGTGTAACCATTTCCACATGCTCTATTTCACTCCATTTTATTCAGTTTAAATTTAATCAAGGCTGATACGCAGTGCTGCTGCAATGGCAAAAGGTGCCAGACTGACACTCAGCGCCATTATTGCACCCAAAATAGCCAGCTGTCCGTTGTAATCAAGCTGTAGTTGTGCCGCATCCAAAATTGAGGCGGAAAAAATTAATACCGGAATAATTAACGGTACCACTAATAAACTCAACAAAACGCCGCCTTTGCGCAGCGCCACTGTCAACGCCACGCCGATAGCACCAATGGCACTCAAGGTTGGCGTGCCAAGTAGCAGGGTTAAAATCAGTGCCCACCAAACCGCCGGTTCCAATGACAGCAGCAACGCTGCAATGGGTGAGAGCAAAATCAGTGGAAGTGCGGTCAGCAGCCAATGGGCGCAGACTTTTGCCAACATGGTCAGCGGCAAAGGGTAAGCCAGCAGCATCAGTTGCTCCAACGAACCATCACGAAAATCATCGGCAAACAGCCGTTCAAACGCCAATAACGCCGACAGTAGTGCGGCAACCCAAACAATGCCCGGGGCAATGCGGGTCAGCAATGCCGGTTCCGGGCCGATTAACAGTGGAAACAGCGTGATCACCAGCAGAAAAAACCATAACGGATTCAGCAGCTCGCTCTTTTTTTGCCAAGCGATTTTTAATTCACGTTTGATGATAGGGAAAAAAATCATTCCAGATTATCCTTTCTACTCTGATTGACTATGTCAGTCTTGACAATCACTTTTGAAGGGCTGCATTGACAATCGTAGTAACCGCTTACTTTCAATTGCTTGATGGCTGGTCAAGATCACGATTCCCCCTTGTTGGCAGTGCTGTTCAAAAAGTGCGGTCAGCTGTTGTTGTCCTTGTTTGTCGATCGCTGTAAACGGCTCATCTAAAATCCACAGTGGTGCTTGGCTCAGCCATAAACGTGCCAGTGCCACTCGTTTTTGTTGCCCGGCAGAGAGGCGATAGACCGCACTTTCTTCATAACCACACAACCCGACTTGCTCCAACGCCTGCCAAATAATCGCCTCACCAGTTTTGCATGGGCTGATCTGTTGATAAAATTTTAAATTTTGGTAAGGGGTCAACTCACTTTTCACACCACTGGAATGCCCTAAATACAGCAGCTGTGCCAAATAGCTGTCGCGCGATTTGAAAATATCCAACTCATTCCACCGCACTTCTCCCGACAACGGTTGTGAAAGTGTGGTTAAAATCCGCAATAGACTGGTTTTTCCAATACCATTGTGCCCTTCCAACTGCACAAATTGCCCGCTCTCGAAGATAGCAGAAAACGCAGCAAACAGGCGTTTTTCGCCGCGTTGGCAGCTTAAATTGTGTAGTGTCAGTCGGTTTTTTTCAAACATGGTACAAATTTATAAATATTCCTTAAAAATGAAGCCAGATTTTAGCATAAGTGATTGATTAGTGATAACTATCCGAGAATATTTAACTACCTCTTTAGGTGTATTTATGCTGGATTTATAACTTAATTGATTGATTTGACAAATGATTTTTCACATATCGATTTGCAGTTTCTTTGATCTAACGCAAATTTATAACAAGCTAAAAAAGAGTGGTTTAGTTTATTTTTGTGGTGTTAGCTTTGTTTTGGCAAACAGTCGATAAAACTTGAGATAACCAGCAAAAATGCACTTTGTTGATTGTATTCGCAGCTTGATATGACTAGAGTAAAAGTAATTTATAACCGTTGAAGGAGGGTGTATGTCAGAAAATAGTATGAAAAAATTGATTGTCGGCACAATTTCATTAATTTTGGCAATTATATTTTTTGGCGGCTTTGCCAAGGATTTTATTGGTGGAATTTTTGATTTCAGTAAATTGACCGGACAATTTCCTGATTGGTTAAAAACCAGTGGTGGGATCAGTGCCAAAGGTGGTTTTCTATTTGCGCTGACGTTAGTTCCCAGTGTGATGTTGGCTCTCGGCTTTGTGGCGGTATTTGAGCATTACGGTGCGCTGTCGGCGGCATCAAAATGGTTGAATCCGATTTTGAAACCGGTGATGGGAATTCCCGGCAACTGCTCGATTTCTTTGATTGCCAGCACGCAAAGCACCGATGCTGGCAGTTCGACCACCAAATTTTTACGCGAAGAAAAAGAAATCACTCATAAAGAATTACTGATTTTTGCGGCGTTTCAATTTAGTGCCGGAGCGTTACTCACCAATTTTTTATCTTCGTTTGCGCCGGTGTTGCTGATTCCTGATAAAGCCGGACAGGTAGCGCCGGTTTCCATTGCCATGTGCTTAGGGATTATTTTTGTGTTCAAAATTTTTGGAGCAAATTTAATGCGGTTATATGTGAAAAAATTTGTTAAAGAAGATGAGGAATAGTGATGAGCCAGACAAGCAACCAAAATAAACTTATTACCGATATTTTCATCGATGGTGCCAGAAAAGGTTGGAATATTGCGGTCACTAACACCATACCGAATGTATTAATGGCGTTTGTGATTATCTATATTTTAAATGCTTCGGGATTGCTCAAACTAATCGGTGAATATTTGGGCTTTATTATGCTCCCTTTGGGACTGCCGGGCGAAGCGATCGCAGTTATTATGGCGGCTTTTTTAAGTTGGGGTGGTGCTGCCGGCGTATTGGTTGCCTTAGTACAAGAAGGGGTGTTGAATGCGCAAGATATTGCAGTTTTATTACCCGGCATGGCGCTAGTCGGCTCGACGGTGCAGTATATGGGGCGGATTCTTGGCGTATTAGGCGTACCGGGAAAACACTATCTGGTGTTGTTCGGCATTTGTATCATTAATGCCTATCTTGCGATGTTGTTGATGAGTTTCTTTGTTTAACGGAGGTAAATATGCAACACGAAGAGTTACCGCTATTTTTAGACGAACTGAAACAGTTGACCGAGATTGAAAGTCCGTCACACCATATCGAGGGAGTCAATCAAGTTGCCGATTGGTTTATCGCCAAAGCGAAAGTGCAACAGCTAGCGTATCAAAAGGTTGCCATGCAAAGTGATACGGTAGCGGAAGGGTTATTTATCAGCAACAACCTTGAGGCGGAGCATTTCGATATTTTGTTTATCGCCCATATGGATACGGTGTTTCCGGTCGGCACGTTGGCACAAGCGCCTTTTTGCCAACAGGATGATCGCATTAATGCACTGGGCGTGATCGACGATAAAGCTGGCGCATTAATGGCGCTTTATGTGATCAAAGCGCTGGATTTGAATAAATTGAACGTCGGGCTATATCTGAATTCGCACGAAGAGATCGGATCGTTGTACGCCAAAGAGAGTATCCGTGAATACGCTCGTAAATCCGCGTACTGCTTTGTGATGGAGCCCGCAAGGGAAGACGGTTCGATGGTGGCGACCCGTAAAGGGGTGATCACCTACGCGATTGATTTTCATGGGCTAGCGGCACACGCCGGCAATAATCCGGAGCGAGGACGCTCGGCACTGGTGGAAGCCGCCAATTTTGTGCTGGAATTTTCAAAACTGAATGATTTTAGCGCCGGACACACCTTTAACTGTATTATCACCAAGGGTGGAGTAGCACAAAACATTGTGCCGGATTTCGCAGCGCTTACTATCGAAATGCGCTACAGATTGCCTGCTTCGGTTGGGTTTTTTGAGCAACGGCTGGCGCAGGTGTTGGATAATCCGCTGCAGGACGGGGTTCGCCATGAAAAGCGGTTGGTGAATCACGAAGCACCGATGATTGATGAAATCAACTTGCCGAAAATCAAGCTGCTGTTTGCTGAAGTGGGTGCAGCGCACAATATGCAAATTAAATGGGTTGATGCCGGCGGCGTCAGTGACGGCAATATCGCCTCTTCTGTCGGTTGTCCGACGATTGATGGCTTGGGACCGACCGGCGGCAATATGCATATGAAAACCGAATACATGCAGATCAGTTCGGTGGTGGCGAAATGCAATTTGATTATTGATGTCATCAAGCGGCTTTTTAGCTGAACTTAGGGTCTGTTGATCTTTGTTTATAATTTGAGCTATAGACTCTTTTTTACCACTCTTTTTGAAAATAAATAAGGCAAAAGT
>NZ_VDHB01000146.1:0-2967 GCF_006227735.1 Testudinibacter sp. 'clade 2' | reverse complement strand
TGGCGAAAAAGAGTCATAGTCCTGCGGATTGTGCTCATTTTAAACGACAACTTAAAATATAAACAAAGATCAACAGACCCTACTTAATCATATAAAGAATAAAATGAAAATAACACAAGAAAATATATTAAAAAAAGCAATAACAACAAGGTTTGTTTTAGAAAACAATTCCAATATTGTTTCCGTGTTTTATGATGAGGATGAGGATGAGGATTGGCAGTTTTTTGGGAAGGAAGAAGTAACGGAAGAAGACGCTAGAGTGGTTTCTATTCAGCACATTTTAGATATTGACAATTCATTAACAACATTACCCGAAATATTAAGAGGGCAATCGGCTTTTCGTAATGATAAAAATTCAGCATGGAAAATAGAAAACTAGATGACAATGGAAAGATTAATATTTGTGCAAGGAAATAAAGATAATTACGTCAAATATAGCACTGTATCACATGGTACTATAAATAAATTCAAAGGAATGCTTGCTGATGAATTAACTTGGATTCAACAACCAATTGCAATAAATGGATTGTTGAATCCAAGGGAAAAACTTCGTCATCAGGCGCAAGCCAAAACCGCACTTTCATGGCAAAAGTGCGGTCAGCAAGAACGCTATTTAATAATGCGATAACAAGGCTGATAAGCCTCGCCGCCCGGTAATTTCATGCGGTGTTGATCAACGAAATCCTGTAGCACGCGATCTATTTTCTCCATTAAAATCGGGTCGCCGTGTAGTTCAAACTCACCGTGCTTTTCAATCAGATCGATGGTATCCGGTTTGATATTGCCGGCGACGATGCCGGAAAAGACACAGCGCAAATTGGCGGCAAGGCTTTCTTTGCTTTGTTCCAAGTGCAAATCCAGGTTACTCATATTGGCATGGGTCGGCTCAAACGGATTTTGGAAATCCGGCGGAATCGTCAGCGTCCAGTTAAAACCGTAAGAATCGTTGGTTTGCGCCCGCACTTTTTTGATGGTCTTCATGTGCGCACTGGCTTTGCGCGCAATTTGTTCCGGATCGTCGATAATAATTTCATACAAGGCTTGCGCTTCGGCACCAAACACTTCGCCGATAAAGCGATCAATGGTGTTGAAGTAATCCGCACTCTCTTTCGGGCCGGTCAAAAATAGCGGCAATTGCGCATCTTTGTTTGCCGGGTTAAGCTTGATTCCGATTAAGTAGAGCAATTCTTCAAACGTACCCGGGCCGCCTGGGAACACCAGAATACAGTGTCCCATGCGCACAAAGGCTTCCAGCCGTTTTTCAATGTCCGGCATGATAATCAGCTCGTTCACAATCGGATTCGGTGGCTCAGAAGCGATAATCGACGGTTCGGTGATGCCGATAAAACGGCTGTTTTTGAAACGTTGGTTGGCATGTCCGATTGCCGCGCCTTTCATTGGCGCTTCCATCACGCCCGGTCCGCAACCGGTGATGATATTGAGTTCACGCAGCCCCAATTGCAAACCGACTGCCCGGCAGTAGCGGTATTCAATCTCATTAATCGAGTGCCCGCCCCAGCAGACCACCAGCGACGGACATTCGCCGACAATCAGCGCTTTGGCGTTACGCAGAATGGTAAAAATATAATTGGTAATACTGTTTGAGTTTTCGGCTTGTTGAAACGAATGTTGTTTAGTGATGACATTGACAAATAAAATATCGCGCAATACCGCAAACAGATGATACTGAATATTGCGGATCACCTTATCATCCACAAAAGCCGATTCCGGCGGATTGTGCAGCAATAACGAAACGCCACGTTCTTTGGCGATGAGTTCGATTTCAAAGTCTTTGTACATGCCTAATAAAATACGGCTGTCATCGGTTACCGCTCCGGAATTCAACACTGCCAGCGAGCAGTTTCGATAAAGCTGGTACAAGTTGCCGGAAACGCCTTTTTCCAGTAATTCAACCTCCAAATGCGACAGTTGATCCATGCTGCCTTTCGGATTCACCATATGTGAGCTCATGTTTTCTCCTTTTGTATTCACATTATTTATTGTTGGGTTTTTATGCTTGAAACGCCTATTAAGACGATTATTGACGTGCTAACCGCCGATTTTGCAGCTCAAGCGGGTAGTTTGCCCGATAAGGATTGATGTCCAATCCGCCACGTCGGGTATAACGGGCATAGACTTTCAGCTTCGTGGGTTTGGCATAGTGCATCAGATCACAAAAAATCCGTTCGACACACTGCTCGTGAAACTCATTGTGCTGGCGGAACGATACCAAATAACGCAGCAATGCCTCGCGATTGATTTTAGCACCTTGATATGCAATTTGTACGCTGCCCCAATCAGGCTGATTGGTAATCAGACAATTGGATTTCAGCAGATGGCTGACTAACACTTCATTAACCTGTTCTGCTGTCGTGCAATGTTGCAACAACTGTGGTTGGAATTCATAGCTGTCAATCTCAATATCCTGTTCATCAATACAGTCGCCTTGAAAATAGTCAATGGCTTGATTGCAATAGGCATCTAACGGATGTAACCGCACTTTGACTTCACCTTGGGCACAATTTGCCAAATCCCGTTGAATCAGCTGTTCAACCTGTTGCAGGCTGTCAAAACGGCTTTGATTGAAGCTGTTTAAATAGAGCTTAAAACTTTTCGATTCGATCAAATTTTCACTTTGAAAATCCAAATAAATATCGCCGATTGCCACTTGTGGTAAGCCTTTGGCATTCAGCCACGAAATTTCATAGGCAGTCCAAATATCCGCACCACAATTAAACGGCTGCTGCGAGCTGATCCCCAAACTATCACGGTTTAAACTGCGTGGTACTGCTTGTAATAAACGTGGATCATATTCACTGTGATAATCGGTTTGTTTGCCGAGTGTTAGTTGATCTAAACTGCTGTGGTGATAGGTTGCCATCGGATTCCTTGTTGACGTTTCTGATTGAAATTGGACGAAATTGTAACATAAAGTTTAGGGTCTGTTGATGTTTGTTTATAATTTGA
>NZ_VDHB01000145.1:0-9033 GCF_006227735.1 Testudinibacter sp. 'clade 2' | reverse complement strand
ATTTTCTCCACACCTGTGGAGGTGTTTCTGCCAAAAACAAGCACTTTTAAAAAAATAAAAAATTTTCTCCACACCTGTGGAGGTGTTTCTACCGCAAAAATCGGATCGTCTGCTCTTATGCGATTTTCTCCACACCTGTGGAGGTGTTTCCAATCCCCTTTTGACCGCAAAAACGCTTAGCACATTTTCTCCACACCTGTGGAGGTGTTTCTGCGGCAGCACTGCCGTTTCCTGCGAATCTTCCATTTTCTCCACACCTGTGGAGGTGTTTCCTTTGATAGCGCAACTGGTCGGTTCTGCCCCTGATTTTCTCCACACCTGTGGAGGTGTTTCCAAACTCTTGCGCCTTGGTGTTGATTTCTTGCAATTTTCTCCACGCCCGTGGAGGTGTTTCCTAGACATCAAACAAAAATTGGCGGCGGTGATGATTTTCTCCACGCCCGTGGAGGTGTTTCTGCACCGAAACGCTGTTCAAGCTGCAAGCTGTCATTTTCTCCACGCCCGTGGAGGTGTTTCTGTGGGTGATTGTAGTGGTAAAAACAAGCGAACATTTTCTCCACGCCCGTGGAGGTGTTTCTTTCCATAAGGCTTTGGCGCTAGTTTAAGGTGAATTTTCTCCACGCCCGTGGAGGTGTTTCTGTTGCAGCGCCTGCACGGCTATTACACAGACGATTTTCTCCACGCCCGTGGAGGTGTTTCTTTGTCGTGCCAGCCAGTCGAGGTGCATATGTTATTTTCTCCACGCCCGTGGAGGTGTTTCTTTTGTTGATGACGCTCTTGAATTGTGGGGCGAATTTTCTCCACGCCCGTGGAGGTGTTTCTTTTTCACTCACCGTGCCGAGCATGTTATTAAAATTTTCTCCACGCCCGTGGAGGTGTTTCCAAGCCAATCGCCTCAAGTTTCTGTTTGTCATCATTTTCTCCACGCCCGTGGAGGTGTTTCTATCGGCATTTTGGCGTTGATTATTACCGGTGCATTTTCTCCACGCCCGTGGAGGTGTTTCTGAACAACTCTTTGAAAAGCTAAGTGTAGTCGAATTTTCTCCACGCCCGTGGAGGTGTTTCTGCACCGTGATGCATTTGATGAACCGCCTGAAGATTTTCTCCACGCCCGTGGAGGTGTTTCTATCTTTGATTTCGCCTTTCATCTCGCCCAGTTATTTTCTCCACACACGTGGAGGTGTTTCTATTTGCGGTGTACTCATTCGGATCATATGCGGATTTTCTCCACACACGTGGAGGTGTTTCTTGCCGTCCATGTACACATTGGCGTTCACAATTATTTTCTCCACGCACGTGGAGGTGTTTCCCATCACTACCTAAATAAACACTACCTTGTATAATTTTCTCCACGCACGTGGAGGTGTTTCCTGCACCTACAACCAACAACGCACGCTGATGTTATTTTCTCCACGCACGTGGAGGTGTTTCCGAGGACAAGCTTTTAGAGACGGTCTGGCAGGAATTTTCTCCACACACGTGGAGGTGTTTCTGCAGCGGATATGACGGGCGGGCAGCAAAATGCATTTTCTCCACACACGTGGAGGTGTTTCTCACTTTGCAACGCACACCACCGTCGCGAATTGATTTTCTCCACACACGTGGAGGTGTTTCCGCACCGTTTTAGAGTTGCCAAAGCCGGAGCTGATTTTCTCCACACACGTGGAGGTGTTTCTCCGAGCCGGGTCGATATTGGGATCAACGTTGAATTTTCTCCACACACGTGGAGGTGTTTCTCCGGTTTTGACAGCTAAAACACTGTCGACTCAATTTTCTCCACGCACGTGGAGGTGTTTCCTCAGCATCAAATCTATAGATTACTGTGTCATAATTTTCTCCACGCACGTGGAGGTGTTTCCTGCACCTACAACCAACAACGCACGCTGATGTTATTTTCTCCACGCATGTGGAGGTGTTTCTGACGGGCAGTTTCACAACGGGAATCCGGCAACATTTTCTCCACGCACGTGGAGGTGTTTCTAAGCATCATCAGGCTTAACCGGATCATCTATAATTTTCTCCACGCATGTGGAGGTGTTTTTCTCAATTTACAACGCTATGACGGCAAAGGTGATTTATTTATAAATAAAATAAACCCCAACCATTGCTACTAAATAAACTATTCCGGTCCAAGCCAGATAAGTCAGCCATCCTTTTTGCTGTTTATCTTGGCGTGCGAGGCTGAAGTTGAGCCAGGCAAACACCGGGGCGGAGACGAAGGAGGCGGTCATGGCGAAGGGGATCATTTTGCCGATGGCGCTGCTGAAGAACTGGATCACGATAAAGGCGGATAAGGTGGTGAAAAACATCGAGTAACGCAGGGTTTTGTCGTGGTAAGTCGGGTTAAAAGTGCGGTTTTCCTTTGCGGATTTTATCGATTGTCGGAGTAAAATAACAGTTTGTTGGTTGCAGCGGGAATAGCCGTCGACGGCGACGATGGTGGTGCCGTAGATGCAGATAAATGCCACCAGTGCCATAAACCAGCGGGTCCATTCACCGATGCTGAGGGCGTACATCTCTACGAATTGTCGGATAAATTGTCCGCCGGCGAGGGGGGGAATTGGTTTGCCGTATTGCACCAAGGCGCCGAGCGTCATAAACATCAAGGCTAATATCATCGTGACGAGGTAACCGCTGTTGAAATCTAGCAGGCGTTTTTGGCGATAGTTTGGGGCGAGACGGTTTTTTTCCATCACCCAGAGTGAGCTGGCGACGCTAAGTTCCATCGGGGCAGGCATCCAACCCATGAGGGCGATTAAAAACGGAATGGCACTCAGTTGCCAAGCAGAAGGCGCGATGAAATCAGCGGGGATGCTGTTGCCACTGCTGCGAGTGAAAGCGATTAATAACGCAATCAAGGTGATCAGCGACAGCAGAAACATGATGCTTTTTGATACGCTGTCTAAGCGCGGATATTGGCGTGAAAATAAAATAGCGAGAAAGCTGAATAACACAATAATATTCAACCAATTAAGTGAAATTTCAATCGGAATCAACATATTCAGCAACACAGCTGACAACAATGTGCCGCCCGCCACATTGACCATAGTAGCGAACAGATTGAACAATAGGAAAAGCCAGAGATAACCGTTACCTTTGTCGGCGTAACCCTGCAATACGCTTTTATTTTTCAGCGCACTGTAATCAAATGCAAAACGAAAAAAAGGGTATTTCAGTAGATTGACGGCGACGATCAACAGCGCCAATTGATAGCCGTAATAGGCGCCAGCCTGTGTTGAGGCGATGATGTGTGAGCCACCGACGCAGGACGAGGCCATAATAATTCCCGGTCCGAATTGTTTGCTGAATGATGCCATGGTTATTGTCCTTTTAATTGTTGTATGCTGTTGGCGATATTTGGGCTTCGGCTGATGGCGGAAATCACCGCCACACCGTCCGCCCCGGCTTGACGGATGGAAAGTGCGGTTGCGGGGGTGATACCGCCAATGGCGACCAACGGTTTTGCAATACCTTGTTGGCGAATCTGTTGTAATAATTTCAACCCGACGGCTGCCTTGGCATCGGCTTTCGATTGGGTCGGGAAAATAGGTCCGACGCCGAAATAACCCACTGCCTGCAATGCGGCATTCGCTATCGCTTGCGGCAGGGTATTCACCGATAAACCCAGTAATAATTTGCCTTGGCATTGTTCGATCACCTGTGCAATCGGACGATCATCCTGCCCGACATGCACACCATCTGCTTGCACGGCTAAAGCCAGATCCACATTATCGTTGATAAAAAACGGCACATGATACTGACAGCAAAGATCGCGGCATTTTTGCGCTAATTGAACAATTTTTTGCGGATCTTGTAAGGCATTTTTGCCTTTTTCCCGAAATTGAAAACAGCTGATACCGCACTTTAAGGCTGTTTGCAACAGCGACAACAACGCTGGCTCAGGCGGCAGTTCGAGATGTTGGCAATCTTGGGTGCCGGCAATAAAATAAACCGTGAGCATTTTTCTAATATCCTGCATTTAATAAACTCCGGAGCGGGGCAGAGAGGAAAATGCCCAGTGGTTGGTGGGGCCATGTCCATGGCCGATATTTAACGGTTGGCTGATGGCGGCGGTGATAAACTGTTTTGCCAAACGAATTGCGATCACCGTATTTTGCCCTTTGGCAAGCTCGGCGGTGATGCAGGCGGAAAAGGTGCAGCCGGTGCCGTGGGTGTGTTGGGTCGGATAGCGCGGACTGACCAGCGTGAAATGCTGCTCCGGTGTGAACACCCAGTCTTGGCAAACCGCACTTTGTGAGTTGTTACTGTGTCCGCCTTTGATCACCACGGTTTTAGCACCAAGTTGTTGCAACGTGCGGGCGGCTTGCTCGGCACTGCGGCCATCGATAATCTTAATACCGGTCAAGGCTTCGGCTTCCGGCAAATTGGGCGTGATAATGTCGGCAAGCGGCAGCAAATGTTGTTTCAGGGCAGCAACCGCACTTTGTTGCAGCAGCGGTGCGCCACCTTTGGCGACCATCACCGGATCCAACACCATTTGTCCGAATTTGTAACGTTGCAAGGCAGCGGCAACACACTCAATGATTTCTGCCGAACCTAGCATGCCCAATTTAAAAGCACAGATATCAAAATCTTCGGCGACGGCTTTCAGTTGTGCCTGGATAGTCTCCGGTGGTATCGGGTGGATGTCGAAGACGCCGAGGGTATTTTGTGCGGTGACCGCCGTGATGGCGCTGGTGCCGAATACGCCACGCATCTGAAAGGTTTTTAGATCCGCCTGAATTCCTGCGCCACCGCCGCTGTCCGATCCGGCAATGGTTAAGGCTTGTGCAATTTTAGTCATCATCAATCCTCGCCAGTTGCTGCACTTGCGTGCTATCCAATGTTGCTAATTTATCCAAAAGTGCGGTATAAAATTGTCCGTATTGCTGCGGTTGCAGATTTTTTGCCGCCAGTTCGCCGGCAATAGTATACGCCGTTGCCGCTTCAACCAATGCCGGAAAATCATGCTGTTGCGCCACTGCTAAAAATGCACCACAAACCGCACTTAATAGACAGCCTGAGCCGGTAATGTGCGGGAATAACGGCGTCCCATTTTGAATATGCGCCAGTTGTTTGCCATCACTAATTACGTCAACCGCACCGCTGATCACGGCGGTGCAGCGATGTTGCTGTGCAATTTTTTTAGCGACATGGTCTAAATCAGCATCCCCTTGTCCGACATCAACGCCCTTGGTTTGCCAATTGACGTTGGCAAGGTACGCCATTTCGCCGGCATTGCCGCGAATTGCACTGAATTGGATTTCTTGCAGCAGTTGTGCCACCGTTTGTTGGCGGAAGCGGGTTGCGCCGACGCCGACCGGATCCAACACCACCGGAATGCCATGACGGTTCGCCGCTTTGCCGGCAATCAACATGGCTTTCACTTGTTCGGCGGTCAGCGTGCCGATATTTATCACCAACGCCTGGCAAATCGCCGGCAGTTCGTCCATCTCCTCGACCGCACTTGACATAATCGGCGAGGCGCCGAGCGCCAGCAAACCGTTGGCGACATAATTGGCGACCACGATGTTGGTGATATTGTGGATCAACGGGTTACGTTGGCGTAGCTGGCTGAGATAATCGGTTTTTAACATAATCAATCCTTCAGTTGTATGGTGTAATCGGTGAGCGGCGGCACTGTTTTGATCAAGCCCTGCTGCTGCATAAATTCCGCCATGTGTTGATAGCGGTTTTCATCAAGGGCGCGTGGGCGCAAGGTTAAACGTGGTAGGGTGTCACGCCAGGCAAGGCGGTTCAGTTCGTTGTCTAGCTCATTCGGTTTATAACTGACGAAATCCTGCCAGGCTTGATCGGGGTGGTTGATCAAATAGATCGTCGCTTGCTCAAGTGCGGTTAGAAAGGCATGTAATTTTTTGTCGGTCAGGTTGTTTTTATTGGCAACTAAAATCAGTTCGTCATAAGCCGGTACGCCGTGTTCTTCCGGGTAAAATGCGCGTCCCGGCTGCTGTTCAAGTGCCATTTGATTCAATTCAAAATTACGGAAAGCGCCGATCACGGCGTCCACTTGTCCGCTGATTAATGACGGTGACAGCGACCAGTTGACGTTCACCATTTCCACATCTTTTTCGCTCAAGTCATATTTTGCCAACATTGCTTGCAGCAGGCTGGTTTCAAAACCACTGACCGAATAGCCGATTTTTTTGCCTTTTAGATCCGCCAGACTTTCAATACCGCTGTTTTGCAGCACCACCACGCTGTTTAACGGGGTGGACACCAGCGTGCCGATACGTACTAACGGCAGCCCCTCCGCCACTTGCATTTGCAGTTGCGGCTGATAATCCACCGCAATATCGGCTTTGCCCGCGGCAACCAGTTTGGGCGGCATTGACGGATCCGCCGGTTCAACGATCTCCACCGCTAAATCGTGGGCGGCGAAAAAGCCTTTTTGTTGTGCCACGATCAAGGCGGCGTGATCCGGATTGACAAACCAGTCTAGCAGTAGTGTCACTTTTTGTTTGGCTTGTAACGGCAGATGGATCAGCAAAAGAGCGGTCAAGAGGGCGAGCAGTTTTCTGTTTTTCATGTTTATCTCCTGTAAATGATTAAGGTCTGTTGATCTTTGTTTATAATTTGAGCTATAGACGCTAGCTTAAATCCAATCCCATTTGCCAAAAGGCAACTTCCATACGGGTGGCGGTGTTGAAGATGGTCTGCACTTTTGCCCGTTGTTTCGCTGTCAGTTCGTGGCAAAGTTGATTTAAAAAATCGGTTAGTTCGGCAGCGGCAAGTTGAAAATCGTCACTGGCGTAGGTGTCGATCCAATCTTGATACGGATTGCCGGGTGGGCTGAGCTGGCGTTCGACAATATGGCGGGCGATCTGGGCATAACCAAGGGCGCAAGGCGCAATCGCAGCGTAGAGATCCGCCAGACTGCCGTTGATGCCGCAGTCCAACACATAACGGGTGTAGGCGACACAGGCGGCAGATTCGGGTGTTTGCAGCAGTTCTGTTTCGGCTATTCCCCAGTGTCGGCAGAACTTAACGTGCAGTTTGCTCTCTTGCAAAATGGTTTGAATGGCATGGTGTGCCTGTTCCATTTGGGCAAAATTTTCGGCTTTGAACAGCGCCAATGCCAAAGCACGGTTATAGTGAAACAGATAGAGATAATCCTGTTTTAAATAGTGCTGAAAACAGCGTTTATTCAGCGTACCGTCGGCAAGGCGCCGCACAAAATCATGTTCGATATAGGCCCGCCAGTGCGGCTCGGCATGTTGTATCAGTTGTTGAACGGTAGACATCTTTTTTCCTTTTGGGTTAATGGGTTAACGAAGATGGGCAGCCCACGGAATCAAGCGGCGCAAGGTATGATCCAGTAAGAAATAGAGCGATAGGGCGATGATCAGTAAGACAAACAGCGCCGAAAACATCAGATCAACCTGCATGCGTGCATTGGCTTGCAGCATCAAATAGCCTAAGCCTTGTGATGAGCCGACCCATTCCCCGACCACCGCACCGATCGGCGCAACCGAGGCGGCAATGCGCAAACCGGATGCCAATGACGGCAATGCCGCAGGCAACCGCACTTTAAACAGCAATGTGGCAGGTGTAAGCTGCATTGAACGTGCCAAATCCAGCCAAGCGTGCGGAGTGTTGCGTAAGCCGTCGTAACAGGCGGTGGTGACCGGAAAATAGATAATCAGCACCGTCATCACGATTTTGGACGCCATGCCATAGCCGAACCACAGCACCAACAGCGGCGCAATCGCAAAAACCGGAATCGCCTGTGAAATCACAAGTAACGGCATTAAAAAAGCGGAAACCGGTGCAGAAAATGCCAATAACAGTGCCGAACCCAAACCGAGCAGAAAACCCAGCGTCAGCCCGAGTACGATTTCGAGTAATGTGATTTGGGCGTGCTGCCATAACAGCGCATGCTGTTTTAACAGTTGTTGCCACACCGACTCTGGCGACGGCAGCATATAGTGCGGCAGCGCCAACAAGCTGACCGCACTTTGCCATAACAGCAGTAAAAGTGCGGTCAGCATCATGATCTTAGCGAGCCGTTTAAACCAATTCATGCGGCGCTCCTTGCAAGAGCTGGTGAAACAGCATTTGTTGCAATGCCGATTGCGGGTTTTCAGTCAAGTCGCGTGGTTTTTTACCCTCAGGAAGATGCGCAGGATTTAAAGGTCGGCAGGGATCGTGCAATACATAAATCCGATCACCTACGCGAATCGCTTCTTGCGGATCGTGGGTGATCAATAGCACGGTTTTGTGTTGCAATAAGTCACACGCCAGATCTTGCAGTTGCAAACGGGTGACCGCATCAAGGGCGGAAAACGGTTCGTCCATCAAAATCAGATCGGCGTTTTGCATCAGCGTGCGCGCCAGTGCCACCCGTTGCCGCTGTCCGCCGGAAAGTTGCTGGCAACCTTTGTGCAGATGGTTTTCCATTTGCACCGCCGCTAATAAGTGCTCTGCCTGTTGCCGGGATTGACGGTTTTTTTTGCCTTTGAGATGTTGTTCCAACTGGACATTATCCAGTAGCGACAACCACGGATACAGCGAATCTTGTTGTGCCAGCCAAGCCAGTTTGAGTGGGCGGGGGAAATGAATCTTGCCTTGCTGAATAGCGGTATTTTCTAAACCGGCAATCGCCCGCAGCAGCGTCGATTTGCCGACGCCGGAACGCCCCAACAACACCGTCCATTGTTGTTGCGGCAAATCAAAATTGAAATCGGTGAACAGCGCTTGCTGCTCAAACGCCAGGGTTAAGGCGCGAATTTCAACGGCATTCATTTTACGCCACCATCGGTTCAGCGAATGGTTAACTAATGCGTTGCAACAGGTTGAAAATCGGCTAAATCAGAGAAAAGTGCGGTATGGTGTGTTGGCATATTTAGTTTCCTACGTCAGCATTAACTGGATCAGGTTCACGGGTTTAATCTCAGCCGTTTTGTGGTCACCACAAAATCAGCACCCCGACTAATGGACATCCAATCTATAAAAATTTCCGCTATAACACAACTGTTTTGTTAAATAAATTTGAAGTGGGTCATACTCTTTTAT
>NZ_VDHB01000144.1:0-797 GCF_006227735.1 Testudinibacter sp. 'clade 2' | reverse complement strand
GCAACTGAACGGACATGAAAGTGAACGTGCGGTATAAAAATTCTTGAGGTTGTATGGTTAAGTGACGAAGCGTGCAGGGTGGATGCCTAGGCAGTCAGAGGCGAAGAAGGACGTGCTAATCTGCGAAAAGCGTGGAGGAGTTGATAAGAAGCGTTATTACTCCACGATATCCGAATGGGGCAACCCAGTAGATGAAGAATCTACTATTGTTAATTGAATTCATAGGTTAACAAGGCGAACCGGGAGAACTGAAACATCTCAGTACCCCGAGGAAAAGAAATCAACCGAGATTCTGTAAGTAGCGGCGAGCGAACGCGGAAGAGCCGTTAGTGATAGTAAGTGTGTTAGGAGAATGTGTTGGGAAGCACAATCGTAGAGGGTGATAATCCCGTATCCGAAGGCGCATTTATGGTACTAAGCTAACAAGAAGTAGGGCGGGACACGAGAAATCCTGTTTGAAGATGGGGGGACCATCCTCCAAGGCTAAATACTCCTGACTGACCGATAGTGAACCAGTACCGTGAGGGAAAGGCGAAAAGAACCCTGGTGAAGGGAGTGAAATAGAACCTGAAACCCTGTACGTACAAGCAGTGGGAGCCCTATCACTTAAGTGTATTGAGAGTGGTATAGAAAACATTCAAGTGCGGTTAACGTTTTGCGCAGCAAAACGGTCAACCCAAAAATCAATCAGGGGATAACCTGATAGGGAATTGATTGAATGTGAGAGGGGCGTTTTACGAAGTAAAACGGCAATCCGAAAGCAGTATGCTTGAGGATAGGGTGACTGCGTACCTTTT
>NZ_VDHB01000143.1:0-4955 GCF_006227735.1 Testudinibacter sp. 'clade 2' | reverse complement strand
AGGATGTTCGGGTTGTACCCAGGGCGGATGAGGGTGAATCAATGTTTGTTGCCCCCTCATCCTGATTTTTGCTTCTGAACGAAGCAAAAATCTGTCCTTCTCCCACAAGGGGCGAAGGACGGTGCGGTTAGTTTGATATTTGATAGAACTTGTGGAAAAAAGCCAAACGCTGCTTACTTAATGATCAGCATTTTTGAATATTTCAGAATGCGTATCTAAATAATGTAATTCTACCGTGTTATCATCATCTGAAATTTTATAAAGTAGCACTAAATCATTTTTAATGTGGCAATCTCTAAATGCTTTTAAATTTCCTTTTAATTGATGATCTCGATATCTTTCTGGTAGAGGAACACGTTGTGTTAAGCAAGTGACCACCTCTGCCCATTCGACACTAGCCAGTTGTAAAAAATATTTTTTTGCGTTCCGCCGAAAAGAGCTAAAAATCTCAATTTTCCGAGCATTATTCATCAAGAGCCGCCATCATTTCATCAATGGTATCAAATTTAATCGACTTACCTTCTTTTTGCTCCTGCTGATTTTTGAGTAATACAGCCAATACTTTATCAGACAATTCAACATCTTGATTTGCTTGCCAATCAAATGATAACGGTACAACTTTAGTTTTAATCACTTGATTTGCAAACAGTTTAAATGCTTGTGGCACAGTTAATCCATAACCCGCAACAATTTCAGCAAATTGACGCTTCACGGTTGGATCAAAATTCATATTAAAATTTGCACTCATATCTCACCCTATTATTACTTTATTTATTCTTTATTTTATCTTTATTTTTATTCACCCTCAAGCAACTTTTCTGCGGTTGTAGATATTGCTGGCTGAGCGAAGTCAAAGCCTACTCTATGCCAAGTGCGGTTTATCCTGCGCACAAACGAACAGGGTTAAACATAAATAAGCTACTCCGTAGCCTAACATCATCAACCTTATACACAGCCACAGCATGGCTGATTTATGCTCCCCCTGACGTTTCGCCAGGGGACGTCGGCTGGCTTTTCAAAAACTCTGGGCTAAACCCACTTTTCAAAACAAATTCAAGCTTTTCCATTACTTCATCGTGTGGAATAAGTTTAATTTCCCCTGTCATCACTTCTTGTAAGAAACGTTACCCTTCCGTCAAAGATTGTTCAAAAGCCGATAAGATTTTTTCTTGAAAAGCCGTCTGCTTCGGCTGTGCTTTTGCTTGAACTCCTTGCATAACATTTCCCCTGTGCGTTATTGCTCTGTTCTGGGTAGGACTGAAATTAAAACTTTTATCTTATATTGGGATCATCATTGTACGCAACATGCCTTTCATTGCAGTATGTGCGTTTTTTAGTAAGTCTTTCGCTAACCCGAAGTGTAAACGATGTCATCGGGTTATTTTGTAAAGGATGTCTTAGGGTTGTACCTCATTATTTCCTTCTCCCTTGATGGGAGAAGGTGCCCGCAGGGCGGATGAGGGTGAATCAATGTTTGTTGCCCCCTCATCCTGATTTTCGCTTCTGAACGAAGCAAAAATCTGTCCTTCTCCCACAAGGGGCGAAGGAAAGTGCGGTTGATTTTCCAAGAATTTCGTGCATAAAAAAACACCCCGTCAGCAAGCTGACAAGGTGTTTGTCTTTTGGTGAACCGCACTTTTTGCAAAGTGCGGTTTAAATAATTGTGACGAATCAATTATTAAACAATCTGAATACCTTGTTCAATATAGATAGTTTGTGTGCCACCATACAAGCCGCCACCGATACTCCATGTATCATAAGTATGACCATCTACGGTGACAGCAGCACCTTTGCTCCAAGTTGCCACGGCAGCTGAATCATATTGTCCGATACTATCTCCTAAATCAACGGTTGATGTACTATTACCTTGGATATACATCGCAGTTTGACCGTTGGTTTTATCTAATGCGTCGTTATATGCAGGTTTGTAGATATTAATACGGTTGCCCGCGCCTAAGTCTACATTCTCCACACCAAACACATTAGATGCACTGATAGTCGAACCGGTGCCGGTAATGGTCAACGTGTCATCGGTTGCACTGCTACCGTTGACTTTACCACCAGACATTTTACCAACTTCAATGATATCTCCAGCTCCCATATTAATAGTACCGCCGGACATGGTGCCGATTTTCACAGTGTCAATATCGGTATCGGTGCCAGTATTCACCACACCATCAGTCATGGTAGTGATATTCACCTTATCTGCACCAGTACCCATATTGATGGTTGCACCGCCGGATAATGGACGACCCAACTGACCAATCACTAATGTATCATTACCACTACCCAAATCAATCAGTGTTCCACTGCCACCACTAACTACTCCACCAATGGTTACACTATCCTGACCTGCGCCACCGTAAATTTTAGCATTGATACCAGTGGTAAAGCCCATATCACCTTGAACCAATAAGGTATTGACATCAGTTGCCAAATCGGTGTTATTATCATTACCCAAGCTCAAACCATTGGTATATGTGGTTTCATAGTTACTTGAATAAGATCGGCCACTACCTAAATCAATAACCGCTTCAGCATCCAAGTCGCCTTGTACCGTGACATTATCCGAACCGCTGCCAGCATACACAAAGCCTGCTAATACATCACTACGGATAACAACTGTGTCATTGCCACTTTCCATAAACACATGAGGTTTCAATGAATCAACGCCTGGTGCGCCAATCATGCTACCGACTTCATAGCTGTCGTTGCCTTCGCCCATATAAACACGGCTCAACGCCTGTTGGTTACCGCGAATCTTGAGCAGATCGTTACCTTGCCCCAGATCCACAGTGGTAATACTCATCGATGAATCATAGTTTTCACCACTTGCACCGCTATTCGACACATTACCAAGTGAGCCGGTAACAGTGCCATTTAACCAATAGCCAACATAGAAGCTGTCATCATAATCTGATCCCATCGCTACAGAGGGCCCTTCAAGCAATTGTTTTGTATTATCGCCATCTGGATAAACAATACCGGTCATCAGGTTGAAGTCAGCATCCAAGAAAGGTATTGCAAACGGTTGGGAATCAATAATCATCCCTTCAGCCACACCACTGCCACTTAATACATATCCACTCGGCAATTTTAAGGTTGCGATAACTGATTCATTCGTTTCTCCACCAAATACACTAGTGACACTTAATGCATCATTAATCGGATCTACCGTAAAACTTGCCTTGGTTTCTCCGGCTTTAATAATGACGGTCACTTGAGAACCAGATACGGTTCCACCAGCCAGTACATAATCAGCACCGGCTTTGCCTGGTACAGTTGCTTGCCCTCCTAGATCAATAGTCACTTCCGTATCTTTAACTACTGGTTTTGAAGCTGTCACTGTAAAGGTCATGACGGATCCCGCTGAAGAATCATTTTCACGCTGCACAGGATCCGCTACGGAAATTGATAACGTTGTTAACGAAGTATCATTAATTGTAGTCTCTGCCGATTTTCCACCTAAATCCATGCTCAAGGTTTCATTGCCTTCTGTCAGCTGATCAGCAACAATCGGGTAGCTGATGGTGAAGCTGGTTACACCTGCCGGAATCACCAGTTTACCGGTACTGTCTACAGTTACACCATTGCTGTATGTTGGTTTACCGTAGTCATCAGCAGAAGCAGAGCCACCTAACACTGGTGCTGCAATAGTCCCACCTTTATGACCGTCAACCAAGCTGACAGTAAATACTGCGTTGCTACCTTCGTTTACAGAGTTTGGAACTGTCAAAGAAGTCACCTCTAGGTTTGGTGAGGTTTCTTTAGTATTCGCCGTAGTATCTGTTGCCGCCTTCGGTGTATTGCCTGCTTCATCAGTTGCTGTACTGCTCGCTACTGCAGTGATGGCACCATTTGCCAATGAGCTAAGATCCGCTGTCGTAGCATAAGCACCATCTGTGACTACCGCTGTAACCTCGACTGTTTTTCCGTCTTTATCAGTTAATGTTACAGTAACCGTACCACCATCAATGACATCTGCTGTGCCGGATACTGCGACGGCAGTAACATTATCATCATTAATAGTATTGGCTACATTTACCGTTAAGATTGATACTGTATCAATAGTGACTGATACATTTTCGGTGCTGGTATTACCGGCTACATCTTTTGCAGTAACAAGCGCTGTATAGTCACCATCAGTTAATGCTGTTGGTGTAACAGACCAAGTACCATCTTGACCCACAGTCGTTTTTAAGGTTTGACCACCGACTACTACTTCAATGCTCGCACCTACTTCACCTGTACCTTTGATAGTTGGTGTATTGTCATTCGTGATAGCATCAGAATTAGAAATACCACTGTCACTTGAACTATCTAATTGAGCAGTCAGCG
The DNA here is from genome assembly GCF_006227735.1 of Testudinibacter sp. 'clade 2'. Classification (NCBI taxonomy): domain Bacteria; kingdom Pseudomonadati; phylum Pseudomonadota; class Gammaproteobacteria; order Pasteurellales; family Pasteurellaceae; genus Testudinibacter; species Testudinibacter sp. 'clade 2'. Next base: position 617 of record NZ_VDHB01000143.1, on the reverse strand, counting down.
CTGGTAACACAGTATCAACAGTCACGTCCTCTTTATCACTAGCTGGATTCCCTGCCAGATCCTTCACGCTAGCAGTTGCTTCTAACAAACCTTGCGGTAATTTTGCCACATCCGCTGCCGGTACAGTCGCTGTCCATGTGCCATCGTTACCTACAACCGCCGTGTACTCTTTACCGTTCAGGGTCACGGTTACTGTTTGTCCCGCTTCAGCCGTGGTGGTACCGCTGATGGCAACATCCCCTTTCGCTTCTGCTGCATTGATGTAACCCTCAGAAATCGGATCAATGCTCAGCGTTGGGGCGCTGCTATCTTTGCTATTCGCCGTTGTATCTGTCGCATCAGCCGGGGCATTACCTGCCGCATCCGTCGCAGTGCTGCTGGCGGTGGCGGTAATCGCACCGTCTTTCAAGCCACTGGCATCCACCGTCGTTGCGTATTTGCCGTCGGTTACGGTGGCTGTCACAGTGACCGTGTTGCCTTCGGCATCGGTCAAGGTGATTTTCACTTCGCTGCCGTTTGGCAAATCGCTGGCTCCGCTTACCGGCACCGCACTTGCATTGGTTGCGTTGATGGTATCAGCTACATCCACGGTCAAGGTCGGTAACACTGTGTCAACT
>NZ_VDHB01000142.1:0-6183 GCF_006227735.1 Testudinibacter sp. 'clade 2' | reverse complement strand
GATCAACAGACCCTACTATAAACAACGAATCAAATCTGTTTTATTCCTCTACAGTAAACCTGTAACAGATTAAGCTGATTATCTAAAACTAAAATATCGGCATCTTTTCCACTGTCTAAGCTGCCTTTTCGAGCCGATATGCCTGCTAAATAAGCAGGATTCTCACTTGCAATTCTGGCGACAGATAGCAAACCGTTATCCAAACGTGGGAAAACCGCTTGCACTGATTCTAAAAAACTCATTTCTAAATTTTTTATCGCTTCATAATTGGAAGTATCAATTTCACTATAAGATCCATCACTATTCTCTAAGCGTAAATAACCATTTTCTTGCGTTTTAAATTTCTGCTTGCGCAAATAATGATAAAACGCCGATCCTGCCGGAAAATCAGCAAAGCCGACACAATCTGTTGTTAATACCATTTTATTATCTGTTTTTAACCGATAAAGAATATCAAACGCTTCCGGCTTAATCGTTATTCCAGTCTGCTTGGCAACTTCTGCAAAAACATCTTGATAATACATTAATGCACCGACCACACCTAATTCGCGATGATGGAATCCACGCATCGCACTATATGAATGGGTGAAATGGTTCAGGTCAGCTTCTTTGATGGCGCGTGTAATCTCGTCAAACGTGGCAGCAGTATGGCCTGCAGCAACCGTGATATTTTGCTTTCTCAAATATTTTGTCAGCTCCAATCCCCCTTCCAGCTCTGGCGCTAACGTCATAGAACGGATATGTCCTCGCGCTATCTGATTAAATTTTTCAAAGCCTGAAATACTCGGAAGTTGTAAACTATCCGCACTTTGCATTCCTAAATATTCAGAATTAATATAGGGACCTTCCATGTGAATACCAACAGCTTCAGCGCCATTATCCGGAGTAGCTGATTCAATATAATCCGCTGCCTGTGCCAAAGAATATTCTAAAAAATCATTTGGCATTGCCCCGGAAGTTGCCAAATAAGCAGTCGTACCGGTATGCACTAAATCTTTGCTCATGCGTGATAATGCGCCACTGCTGCCTTTATGGGAAAAAGAGCCTCGCCCCCAACCATGGATATGAATATCAATAAACCCCGGCATAATGATCTGATCGGTATAATCGATTATTTTTCCTTGATAAGTGGAATAAAAACCTTGAATCCTCTCATTTGAAATCACCAGATATCCACTCTTAATTTCATCAGGAAATACAATTTGTGATGACTTTATCGCCCATTCCATTATTATTCCTCCATCAGTTGTATCTTGTGTTTTGCTCTTTCTGCAGTTTCTGTTGCTAAAACAGCACATAATCCAAGATAGTTTTCTGGCGCCAGCATAGCGAGTATTTCTTGCGCTGAAAAAATACTTTGAATCGTGGTATTCGCTTGTAAAGCAGCAGAATAATCTTTTTGTAGATTTTGACTTTCCATTGCGATTTCATACACTAATTCATGCGCTTGATCTTTTCCCAAGCGCTCAATTAGGCTCATCATAATTTTTTCACTATTAATTAAACCGTGAGTCAGCATAACATTGCGATACATACTTTGTTTATTAACGACTAATGTTCTGGTTAATTCTTCTGCACGCAGAATAATTTCTGCCATTAATTCGATACTCTCCTGTAATGAAGCATCAAAAATAAAATAGGCAGAGCTGTCAGCTTCAAATGGGCGGGGAGCAACATAAAGTGCAGCAGTTAATACAGAATATAATTTTTGTGAATTGGCTATAATCCCTTTTGCCAACTTAGGATTAATTTTTTGCGGCATCGTGCTGCTGCCAACCGTACCTTGACTGAAAGCCTCAGAAACTTCTGCAAATTCTTCACTCGACGTTTGATAAACTTCTTCGGCGATCTTATGAAATGTGGTGGCTAATAAACATAGATTGCTAATATATTCTGCACGGAATATTCTGCTGTTACGTGAAGGAATATTCATGGCAGGCATGCCTAATTTGGCTGCTACCAACGATTGAACCTCACGTCCCTGCTCTCCAGTAGCATGAAAGGCCCCGACTGCGCCCCCCATCATTATTCTAAAAACCCGTTTTTCTGCTTCCTCTAAACGTTCTATCGCCGATAAAATCTCATCAATCCAAACCGCTACTTTATAGCCATAAGTAATCGGCAGTGCATGTTTACCATGAGTTCGTCCCGGCATCACCGTTTCTTTGTGCGTTATCGCCAGCTGACTCAAATTCTGCAAAATATCTTTTAAAAATCCCATCAAAATATGATGAAATTTTTTAACGATTAAAAGATGCCCGCTTTGCTGAATATTTTGGGTTGTCACACCATAATGTACATATTTTCCGCTTTCCGGATCACAAGCATTGATTAAAACCTTAATCACCGGCACAAAACCATGTCCAATTTGCTGTAATAACCTTTCCATTTCTTGCAAATCAATACAATCTACCTTGCATTTTTCAGCAATCTTTTTGCCCGCTTCTTTCGGAATTATTCCTACTTCTGACTGCGCTAATGCTAGTGCTGCCTCTATATCCAACCAAGATTGAACCTTTGCTTCAAAAGTAAATAATGCCCTCATTCCACGGTCATCGATTGTTTTACTTTTTGAATCATATAAAGCTCGCATACTCCCTCTCTTTTAATGTAATTGATCGTCAACTGAATTTCTAACAAATTCCACATGCGGACCAAATACCACATGAATATGATTGCTAGAAGGGATGAATGTGCCTAATGCGCCTGACTCTCGAATTAAATCCATATTTAATTTTTTCTGATCAACAACATCCACTCGAAGTCTAGACACACAATTTTCAACTTGTTTTATGTTCTCTTTACCACCTAATGCTTCAATAACCAACGATGCCACTTTATCATACTCTTTATTATTCAGCAGGCTACTGTCTGACATTTCATCTTCCCTGCCCGGTGTTTTAATATCAAATTTGCTGATGGCATATCTGAACACAAAATAGAAGACAATAAAATTCACAATACCCAGTAAAATTAAGTTTACCCAATGTGTATTTTCATACATCAAACCGAAAATACCAAAATCAAAAATTGTTCCACGAATATAGCCTATCGACACACCTAACATCTGCAAAGGAATAGCAAATACACCACATAAAATCGCATATACAATAAATAGTTTTGGAGCAATAAATAGAAATGAAAACTCTAATGGTTCAGTAATATTGCCTAAAAAAGCCGTCAACACCACCGTTAAAATCATCCCTTTAGCAAATTTTTTATTTTTAAAATATGCCATATGATACATCGCTAAACCTATCGCAGGAATTCTAAATAATGTTGTCAACATCTGCGAAGAGGCTAAATAACTTGCCAATGTCGGCATATATTCATTCCAAGCTTCACTGTTCGGCCCTAATTCAAATAATATTTTATTCATTGCCGGCAAAATACCCACATACACTTGACCATCAATTAAATAAGTGCCACCAGCCTCAGTGAACCGGATCGTTGAACTTAATACATGGTGCAGCCCAAATGGAATTAATAAGCGATTTAATGTCATATAGATGCCCGCACCAATATCCGGCGCCATCATAATACTTGATAATTTACTCATGCCGAAAGTAAACCAATCCCAGACAAAGGGAATCAATAATCCAATTGGAATCATCAATCCGATAGAAATAATAGCTACGGATTTTTTTCCACTAAAAAATGCAAAGGCTAACGGAAGTTGTAGCCGGTAGAATCGATCGGTTACCTTGGCGGCAAGTAATCCGGCAATAATCCCGCCTAAGGCTTCTATTTTTAAGGTATGAATTCCCAGCACCATTCCTTGTCCAACAAATGCCATATTCTCTTTGACTAATTCTCCGGATAATTTTAAATGGACATTCATTGAGATCAATAAGGTTAAATAAGCTATAACTGCAGCAAAAACAGCAATACCTTTTTCTTTTTTCGACATGCCATAAGCAACCCCCATAGCAAAAAGAATAGGAATATTTTGGAAAATTATACTAGCAATTGAACCTACCGATGAAAAAATTGCCTTACAATATTCATTGCCAAGAAACGGAATTTTTTCAATCATATAATTCTGTCCTAAGGCACTGCATATTCCCATCACCATACCTACGGGTGCTAATACGGCAATCGGAAGTAACAATGAACGTCCGAATGTCTGTATTTCATCTTTAAACGTTGCTTTCATAATAAATACCCCTATAGCGCATTTCTATCATTTCCGTCACTAGACTAACAAGAGTATTTAAAGCCAATCAACTATATATTTTGCGCCTCATCAGGCGCATAATTTATTATTTGAAATAACAAAAAAACCGCACTTTGTTACCAAAGTGCGGTTGCGATATAAAACTTAAGACAGTTTAGCGTGTGCTGGTACTCGTCGTGGTGCGGCTGGCGCGTTTGCGATCAACTTCGGTCAGCAATTTTTTGCGGATTCGGATCGAAACCGGGGTCACTTCGACCAGTTCGTCGTCGTCGATAAATTCCAACGCTTGTTCCAAGGTGTAGCGTACCGGCGGTACTAATACCACGGCGTCATCTTTGCCGGACGCTCGCATATTGGTCAGCTTTTTACCTTGCAAGCAGTTAACGGTTAGGTCGTTGCCACGGCTGTGAATTCCGATCACCTGTCCTTCATACACTTCGCTGCCATGTTCCGCCATCAATTTGCCACGCTCTTGCAAGCTGAATAAGGCGTATGCTAAGGCTTTACCGGTGGCGTTGGAGATCAACACGCCGTTGATGCGTTGTCCGATTTCACCCGGTTTGACGTCATCGTAGTGGCTGAAACTGGAGTATAACAAGCCTGTGCCGGACGTCATCGTCATAAATTCGTTACGGAAACCGATCAAGCCACGGCTTGGGATGATGTATTCCAAACGAGTGCGGCCTTTGCCGTCCGGCACCATGTCGCGCACTTCGCCTTTGCGGATGCCCAATGCTTCCATGATCGAACCTTGGTGCTGCTCTTCAATATCGATCGTAACTTGCTCAAACGGCTCTTGTTTGCGACCGTCAATTTCACGGAAAATAACTTTCGGACGTGACACCGCCAACTCGTAGCCTTCACGTCGCATATTTTCGATTAACACCGACAAATGCAACTCACCACGACCGGAAACACGGAACGCATCCGGATCTTCGGTTTCTTCCACACGCAATGCTACGTTATGCACCAACTCTTTGTTTAAACGTTCCAAAATTTGGCGTGAAGTCACATATTTACCTTCTTTGCCACAGAACGGCGAGGTGTTGACACAGAAGAACATGGTGACGGTCGGCTCATCCACGCTCAATGCCGGCAGCGCTTCAACGCTGTTGACATCACAAATCGTATCGGAGATGTTGAGTTCACCCAAACCGGTGATTGCAATAATATCGCCGGCACTGGCAATATTGGCTTCATAGCGCTGCAAGCCCAAATGTCCCAACACTTGTCCGACTTTGCCGTTGCGGGTTTTACCTTCGCTGTCGATAATCGTCACTTGCTGGTTGGGTTTGACGGCACCACGTTTGATGCGCCCGATACCGATGACGCCGACATAGTTGTTGTAATCCAGTTGTGAAATCTGCATTTGGAACGGTTTGTCGCTTTCAACTTGTGGCGGTTCAACATATTTGACCACGGCTTCAAATAACGGGGTCATATCTTCTGCCAGATCTTCATGCTCAACACCGGCAACGCCATTTAACGCTGAAGCATAGATAATTGGGAAATCTAATTGTTCGTCAGTTGCGCCCAAATTCACAAATAGATCAAATACTTGATCGACCACCCAGTCAGGACGTGCGCCCGGGCGATCCACTTTATTGATCACCACAATGGGTTTCAAACCGTGAGCAAAGGCTTTTTGCGTTACAAAACGGGTTTGCGGCATTGGACCATCAAAAGCATCCACTAACAGCAGAACGGAATCTACCATCGATAACACCCGTTCTACCTCGCCACCGAAATCGGCGTGCCCCGGGGTGTCAACAATGTTGATACGGTAGCCATTCCAGTTAATCGCGGTATTTTTGGCTAAAATCGTGATACCACGCTCTTTCTCCAGATCATTGGAGTCCATAACCCGTTCATCGCTGTCGCCACGGGCATTTTCTAGTGTACCGGACTGTTGCAACAATTTGTCAACCAGCGTGGTTTTACCATGGTCGACGTGAGCAATAATTGCGATATTACGCAATTTATTGATATCTAATTCATTATTCATG
>NZ_VDHB01000141.1:0-3496 GCF_006227735.1 Testudinibacter sp. 'clade 2' | reverse complement strand
CCCCTACAGTTACAACATTAATCGTGTATTTTAACCTTTGTCAGCAGTCTAATGCCGAACGGTAACATTCGGCATTATGGTTATTAGAGTTGTAGTGAGATTCAGATTACATCTTTTTCTGAACTTTGGTTGCGGTATTATCAATCGCTTCACCGGCAGATTGGATATCTTGTCCTGCGCCTTTTACCGTGTTACAAGCGGATAATGTTCCAATTGTTGCGGCTAAAATCAATGCCCAAATTATTTTCATAATAACCTCTCCTGCGATTTTTGTTTCAAATTGTAGGGATATTTAGTAAGTAGCTTATTGAACTACTTGTTAAATACTACACTGTAAAAATTCAAATGGCAACCGCAAATGGCTTGAGTTTAGTGGCTTTTACTGCTTTCTAAACGTTCAAATGCGAGGGTTCTATTCTCCAAACGACGTAAGAATAAGGTCGCAATGCCGGTGATAATCAGGTAAATAGCTCCGGCAATACCATAGATTAACAATGCATCATATTGCGTACCGTACAGCTGACGGGCATAGCCCATAATATCCATAATTGTGATCGTTGAAGCCAGTGATGTGCCTTTGAATACCAAAATGATTTCATTGGTGTAAGACGGCAGCGCCCGTTTTAGCGCAAACGGCACTAAAATCCGCAGCGTTTGCCAACGGCTTAAACCGAGTGACGCCGAGCTTTCCCACTGTCCTTTGGAAATCGCTTTCACCGCCCCGTGGAACAGCTGTGCAGAGTAGGCGGCACTGTTGAGTGCCAGTGCCAACATCGCGCAAAACCAGGCATTGGACAGCAGTGACCAAGCCGGGCTGTCGATAATCCATTGGAATTGCCCCGGGCCAGCATAGATTAAGAAAATTTGCACCAATAACGGTGTGCCGGTAAACAGCGTGATATAACCGTTGACCAGCGCTTTCAAAGTGCGGTTTTCCATCGACAGGATAAAGGTAAACAACACTGCCAAAATAAACGAAATAATTAAGGCGACCGCTGTCAATGCGAGGCTGGTTGGAATGCCTTGTGCGATAATTGCAAAATAGTCACTGATCATGCTGCCTCCCGTTCAAAACGAGTGAAGCGTTTTTCTAGGCGAGCAATTCCGATTTTGCTTAAAATCGTGACGGCTAAATAGAGCAGTGCCGCAATCCCGTACCAAGTAAACGGCTGGTGAGTGTTGGCGTTGCTCAGTTCCGCCTGGCGCATCAGATCGTTTACACCAATTAGGGAGACAAGTGCGGTATCTTTCAATAAGATCAACCATTGATTACTCAAGCCCGGCAAGGCGTGACGCCAGACTTGCGGCATAATAATCGAGATAAAGGCTTGTGAACGGCTTAATCCTAGCGCAGAGGCCGACTCCCATTGTCCTAACGGAATGGCTTGAATCGCACCACGCAACGATTGTGAAGCATAGGCGGCAAATATAATCGCCAACGCTACCACGCCCGACCAAAATGGGCTGAATTCGATAAAATCACCGGTGAGAATAAACAAAACCTGGGTTGAGCCGAAATAGATCAGCAGCACAACTAAAATTTCCGGTAAGCCGCGCAATAAGGTTAAAAAAACCGAAGTGAGGTTGCGAATACAGCGTATTTTCGCCGTTTCAAACACCACAAAAATCATCGACAGAATCAAGCCGAGAATTAATGCGCACACAGCCAACCCTAAGGTCATCAGGGTGGCTGAAAGCATTAGCGAGAGAAAATTGCTAAACATAAAAGGTGACTACTTTCCAGACATCCAAGTGTCATAAATTTTTTGGTATTCACCGTTGGCTTTAATTGCCGCCAAACCCTTGTTTAACTCTGCCAGCAGTTCAGTGCTGCTTTGATTGACGGCAATGCCCAAACCGCTGCCGAAATAGTTCGGATCAGTCACTTTGTCTCCGGTGAATGCTAAGCTGTCGTCGGTTTTCATCCAGTCGGCAAGCACCGCAGTATCACCGAAAATAATATCGATACGTCCGTTTTTCAGATCCAAAATCGCACTTTGCAAGGTGGCGTAGGATTTTGCGTTATATTGTTTGCCGTTTGCGGCAATATATTGTTGGAACGTAGTACCGTTTTGTACCCCGACACTTTTCGCACTGTTTAAATCAGCTTTGCCTTTTACTGCGATAAAGCTGGCGGAGCTGTCATAGTAAGGATCGCTGAAGCTGACTTGTTTGGCGCGTTCTGCGGTGATGTCAATGGCAGAAATGGCGGCGTCAAAACGTTTGAACTTCAGACTTGGAATCAGACTGTCGAACGCATGGCTTTGGAATTGGCAATTTGCTTTGATTTCGGCACAAATAGCGTTGGCAATATCAATATCGAAACCGACAATCTTACCGTTGGAATCGGTGTTTTCAAATGGCGGATAAGTTGGTTCGGTCGCAAAGGTAATATCCAATGCGTTGGCAGAGAAGGCGGTCGCCAACAGTGCGGTGGCAAGCAGTTTTTTCATGGTAAGCTCCTTAACGAAGAGAGTAAAATTAAGTATAACTAACAGTGAGTGTAATAAATTTAGTGTGATAAATATTGTGCAAAAGCGTCAGTTTTTGGATTTTTGAAACAGTCAGAGGCACCGATTTCAACGATTTTCCCCTGTTCCATATAGATCACTTTGGTCGCCACTTTGCGTGCCACGGCAACTTCGTGAGTCACAATCATCTGAGTGATTCCGGTTTGTTTCAACTCTTCGATAATGGATACCACTTGTGCGGTGATCTCCGGATCGAGCGCTGCGGTCGGCTCGTCAAACAGCAGCACTTGCGGTTTCATCATCAAGGCACGGGCAATCGCGACACGCTGTTGTTGCCCACCAGACAGATGCAACGGGAAACGGTCTGCGTGATCTTCCACCCGTAAGCGTTTTAGCAAACCTTGCGCCCGTTCCACGGCCTCCGCTTTGCTCAGCCCCAACACCTTCATTGGTGCTTCGATTAAGTTTTCTAACACGGTGTAATGTGGCCACAGATTGTATTGCTGAAACACCATGCCGACATCTTTACGCAGTTTACGAATTTTTTTGGCATCGGTATTGGCGGATAATTCAAATTGATTACCGGCAATCGTCAATTGACCGCTCTTTGGCACTTCCAACAGATTCAGTGTGCGGATCAAGGTGCTTTTGCCGGCACCGCTCGGCCCGAGCAACACGATAATATCGCCATCTTGCGATTCAAAATTAATGTCGAATAGGGCTTGCTTATTGCCGTAAAAAAAATTGAGGTTTTTAATACTGATCGTCATGCTGAAAAGGGTCTTCGTTTATGGGAATAAATAATCTGGAATAGTAATGATAAAAAAAGCGCTATGCAAATAAAATCGCAAAAAAAGCCAAAAAATTTGCATAAAAATGCAGGTTTGCTGCATTAAATTCAAAAGTGGATAAAAATAACACAGTCAATAAATAGGCAAAATAAAAGGGAAGCATGGTTTCCCTTAGACTGCTGACAAAGGTTAAAATACACGATTAATGTTGTAACTGTAGGGGGCGATTATATA